>NZ_JBHLXE010000013.1:0-209218 GCF_042432445.1 Thorsellia kenyensis
TACGAACAAGGCTGACTGATAATTTTCAGGTGCTAAAACCTGCATCTTGATTTCCATTGAGTATATTATACATTGACCTTAAAAGGGATGTATCTAAATTTTTAATTTTACTTATATATTTTTATCTAAAAAAGTACGTAGTTGTCCTAAATTAATCGGGCCCACATGGGTATCAATAACTTGCCCTTTCTTTAGAATTAATAAGGTGGGGATAGTACGGATATTGAATTTCGTTGGAATCACAGGGTTTTCATCAATATTTACTTTAGCAATAACTATTTTGGATGAATAGTCCTGTGCAATTTCATCTAATAACTTAGCGGTCGTTAAGCAAGGAGAACACCATTGTGCCCAAAAATCTAATAAAATAGTTCTGCTGGTGCCATCTATAAAATTTTCCCCGTCTGCATCTTCTAAATCAAGTATCACATTTTCACTCATAATTTATCCTCCACAATTTCAAGATAATCATTCCAATTTCGTTAACATTACCCTAAAAAAAAACAAATTACTAATTTTAAAGTGTAAAATAAAACAACATAATATTAACCACGCTATATTGTTACTTTTGGTAAACCAATATTTCATATGTTTGCATATATCTTACTTTAACTTGTAGCCAATTGATTTTTTGATCCCTTCCACTTTTCCTTCTAGTTAAAACATCTGATTCAATTCACATTTTATGCTATACTAATTGGTATAAATGTAGTAATTCCACTCTATTCCTTACAAAGAATTACCACAATCAAATAAATATGATGCTTTTAAATATAAAAACTCCTGGCTTTGTAATATTCATGCAGATTTACTTTCTGGATTTGTGGTCGCATTGGCTTTAATCCCTGAATCTATTGCTTTTTCAATCATTGAAGACGTTGATCCTAAGGCTGGGCTATATTCCTCTTTTATCATTCCTATCATCATCGCATTTGCAGGTGGCAGGCCTGCGATGATTTCTGCCGCAACTGGCGCTATGTCACTTGTGATGGTGACTTTAGTTAAAGATCATGGCTTGCAATATCTACTAGCTGCTTCAGTGCTAACGGGTATCATACAAATTCTGATTGGTCTTTTTAAGTTAGGATACTTGATGAGATTTATCTCTCGCTCTGTAGTCACTGGATTTATTAATTCACTTGCTATTTTAATGTTTATTGCCCAGTTAAGTGAATTCAAAGGTGCAGATATAGAGATGTACATTTTGACCGCTTTGGGTTTAGGTATTATTTATTTCCATATTTACCTTTACTTGGAAAATCTATTGTGTCTTCATTCATTTGGATTATTGTTGTTACATTATTAACTCTGCCTTTCAATTGGGATGTTAATACCTAGGAGATAAAGGTAAATTGCCCGATACTTTAGCTGTTTTTCTCATTCCTGATGTACTTTTTAACTTAACTAGAATACAAATAATACTACCCTATTCTCATGCTTTGGCTATAGTAGGATTATTAGAATCATTAATGAGAGCTACCATTTTAGATGACTTGACCAAGGCGAATAGTAATAAAAATAGAGAGAGCATAGGCCAAGGTATGGCTAATGTGGGTACCTCATTCCTAGGAGGCATGGCTGGTTGTGCAATGATAGGTCAATCTATTTTTGAACCAATGGTTAGTGCGTATACCCATGACTGCATTGATTGCTGTCATGATTATGGTCTGTATTTCAGCTTTTTCATGGAAATCCTTATTTGAACTCAAAAAACACCCAATAAATTCCAATATTGTTATGCTAACAACTATGTTAATCGTTGTTTTTACTCATTACTTAGCTCCTGGCGTTTTATGTGGCATTCTTATTTCAGTTTTTTTCGCCCATAAAGTCTCTTCGTTAATTCGCGTGACTCTAACCTATAATGTATCTGAATCTGTATATGAGGCAACTATTTTTGGACTAATTTTTTTACTTCTTCTGAAAAATTGATTCACTTTTTTGATTATTCTTTAAAAAATCAGACACTAGTTTTCTCTCTGCCCCATGCTCATTTTTGGGATATAACTGCTATTTCCGCTTTAGAGAAAGTGATTGAAAAATATAATAATATAAGAACACAAGTGATACTTAAGTGAATGAATAGAATATCTTTAGCACTATGGAACCAAATAAAGGCTCAAGAAAATTAATTTGCATTTAATTTTAATATTCTAAATATTGATGACAAGCCCGTCGTAAGCGGCCATGACGCCTTCTGGAAGATTATGGCTATTGATCCACAAATCTAATTCATGTGATATATGCGTTAAATAGGTCTGCGGCGATTGAATTTCCTTATTAATAGCCAATACTTGCGTCAGTGTATTATGATTTCTTCCTTCAATATCGCTGGGTGGATAGGCGCAATCGATGACTAACGTATGTGGGCGATTATGTTTAAGAAATTCTGAGGTTTTAGGGGGTAAGCCTGACGTATCTGTCAGATAAGCTAACCGCCTTCCTGTTTGAGATGATGTCAATAAATAACCTAGCGTAGGCTTTGAATGATTTAAAGGCAAGGGAGTAATTTGCATGCCTAAGATGTCACTTGTTTCAAAGGCTTTTAATGGTTCTTGAAATGAAAGTAATCCAGGGTGTTTAAATAGATCATCACAGCCGTCTTTATCGTCTGGACCAAACACAGGGATTTTTTCCCCAACCCCCCACCTTATGGAAAACAAGCCTTGTACATGATCCATATGATAATGCGTTAATAAAAAAGCGTCTATCTTATCTTTGCGATAACGTTGGTGTAAATCAGACAACCCTGCATCAATAAAAAGATTCTTTAAATTTTGTGAGACTATAATGCTTGCAGACTTGCGTCTTAATGTATTGATAGCCGAAGCTTTTACACATACATCGCAATGACAGCCGAACACTGGAATTTGAGCTGCCCCTCCTGTTCCCAAAAAAGTAATCTGCATATAAACCTCTGAGTAAAATTATCTTCACATCCCTTCAAAAACGACCCGTTCTCCTTTTGAAGATTGACTAACTAATCTTATTAATGCCATCAATTTATTTACAGAAGATTCAATATTTCCTTCATTATCTATAAAATGAGTATAACTCGGCAATGTTTCAGCATACTGTGCGGCACGGGCTAAACGCTGTGTGATTTGTTCAGCATTTTCTCTTCCTCGTTGTATTAAACGCTCTTTTAACAAGTCTTCAGAAACAGTTAAACACACGGCCATTAATTGTTCTCCTAGTTGCTCTTTTGCAGCTTGCAAATGTGCTCTTGAACCATTAATGATAACGTCATAGCCTTTTGATACCCATTCCTTAACCTCTATCCCTAAACCATAGAAGTGTCCATTAGCATACCAATCTAGCATAAATAGCCCCGCCTCTTTTCGAAATAGAAACTCCTCTTCGCTTAAAGAAATATGGTTCTCACTTTGATGAGATGCATCTCGCGTTATATATCTATGAGCGACTAAGATTGTGTTTTTATAGCCATTCGGTGTTTTTTTATTTATTTTTTGGGTTTTTAACGCATTCAATAAGGTATCCTTCCCAGAACCCGAAGCGCCCATCAGATAAATTATCTTAGCCATTAAAAAACCTTTATTCCATGAGTAAATACTTCTTTAATGAATGCGTGCTTTGAATGATCAATATTATGTGAATGAACATCAAAAATCACCAGATCGGCTCTTTTTCCTACAGCAATTTGTCCTCTATCATATAAATTTAATGCCTTGGCTGGATTAGCTGTAACTAAATTGATGGCTGAGGGCAAGTCATAAGAATTGGCGTTATCCAAATAGACTTCAAAAGCAGCTTGTAGTAAGCTTTGAGGGTAATAATCGGAAGATAAAATATCTAAAGCCCCTTTAGAAGCAAGATGACTTGCGCTTAGATTACCTGAGTGGGAACCACCTCTTATTACGTTTGGAGCCCCCATCAAGGCACTTAAGCCTAATTCTTTTGAATGAAGAGCGGCTTCGAATGTGGTAGGAAATTCTGCAATAGTACACCCAACATCTCTAGACTCATCGACATGGGCGATTGTCGCATCATCATGACTGGCTAAAACAATTCCTAAGTCCTTACATGATTGTGATATTTTGAGTCTATTGATGGCCGAATACTGATCTGCTTTTTCTTTTGAACGCATTTCGTACAGTGCCATTTCTTCATTTGTCATATGATATTTGCCTTGGAAGTACTCTCTATATTTCGCCAAAGAGGTATATTGCCTTTGACCTGGTGAGTGATCCATCAGTGAAACCAAAGAGATATCCTCTTTTTCACTTAAAAATTCAAATAGCGGTAGCGTATGTTCACTAGGTAACTCACAGCGTAAATGAATAAGATGCATTGCTCTTGTAAGATTATGTTCATTCGCATAATTGATTGCATCCAACATTTTAGTTAAATTAGTTAATCTATGCCCGCCATCCCTTTCATCCCCTATAGAGATTGCATCAAACACGGTCGTTATGCCTGAGGCTATCATCAAGGCATCATGACTTTGCATCGCACTGAAACCGGGCCAATCCACGCCTGGTCTTGGCATAAAAAATTTATCCAAATTATCGGTATGTAACTCTATTAAACCCGGAATAATATAAGCATTCCCCACTGATTGAGCGCTCGGAGTATAACTTTTACCTTGCTCTATTGATTTTATGATCCCATTTTCAAACTCTATCGTGCCAAAAATCACTTCATTTTCAAGCACTATATTTGCATCTGTTATTAGCATTATTCAATTCCTATTTATTATTTGAAGTTATTCCATAGAGAATAATCTTGAAGCAACTTTATCTCGAGTCGTCACATCATGGAAGATGCCCACAATCGCTGAGCCTCTTTTTTTAGCTTCTTCGATTAGATCAATCACCACATTGGCATTTTGATTATCGAGTGAAGCGGTAGGTTCATCAAGAAGCAAAATGGGATAGTCTACAGCAAACCCTCTAGCTATATTGACTCTTTGTTGCTCTCCACCCGAAAAGGTAGAGGGGGCTAAGGACCAAAGTCTTTTCGGTACATTGAGTTTATTTAGCAAATAGGCAGCTTTATCTTTGGCAATGTAAGAATCAATTCCTAAATCTAGCAATGGTTGCATAACGATATCTAGTGCACTGACTCTAGGGATGACTCTTAAAAATTGACTGACCCAGCCTATAGTCGTTTTTCTAAGTTCAATGATTTCTCTTGCAGATGCTGTCAGAAGATCTATCTTTCTATCACTTAAATAAATTATAATTTGACCATCATCTGGTTTATAATTTGCATACAAAGAACGGAGTAAAGTTGACTTACCACTTCCTGAATGACCATTTAAAACGACACATTCACCAAAATTAATTGACATAGAGATCCCGGATAATACGGGTATTTTTACACTATTTTGATTGTGCAGCATAAATGTTTTTTCTAGGTTTTTTACCTCAATCGCTAAATTCATAACGTATTCCTGTCTAGTCTTTAATTTTGTAATATCGATGAAACCAATAATTGAGTATAAGGGTGCTTAGGATCATCAAGCACATTATCTGTAAGTCCACTTTCAACAACTCGACCTTGCTGCATAACCATTAACCTATCCGCTAGTAATCTTGCAACGCCTAAATCATGGGTTACAATCACAACTGCGATTTGATGCTGTTTGACCAATTTACGTAATAAGTCAAGCAATTTAGCTTGTACCGAAACGTCTAATCCACCTGTGGGTTCATCCATAAATAAAATTGAGGGCTCCATGACAAGATTTCTTGCAATCTGTAAACGTTGTTGCATTCCGCCAGAAAATGTTATGGGTAAATCATCAATTCTATCGCTTGCGATTTCTACATCAATTAACCAACGTTTAGCTGTTTCTCTGATATTATTGTAATGGCGTTGTCCAATCGCCATCAATCTTTCTCCAATATTTCCGCCCGCTGAAATATAAGGTCTTAAGCCGTCTAGAGGGTGCTGATGCACTATTCCCCAATCAGTTCTGAGTAATCTTCTACGTTCACTTTCTTCTAAATCGTATAAAGATTGTTCTCCAAAGCCATCAGCAAATTTTACCTGGCCATCTGAAGGTTTCAGTCTGCCCGAAAGAGATTTTAATAGTGTCGTTTTTCCAGATCCTGATTCGCCTACAATGCCTAATATTTCGCCACGGTAAAGTTCACAATTAATTTCCATAAATCCTTTATTTTGAGCAAAAAGATGCGTTAGATTTTCAGCCCAAAGTAAGCGATTGGACAAATCTTCTTGCGAGAAATTCTTTATATATGACTCATTTTTTTGAATACTTGATGCTGAAGAGATTACATCATTCATCGCTTTTACCCTTTAATCATTAAAAAATACTATTTATCGAATTTATTCCTGAGTGTGAGTTTGGCAAAAATGTGTATCAGAACATACAAACATTTTGGTTCCCTCATCATCAATCACAACTTCATCTAAGTAGGTGCCTTTTTGACCACAGATAGCACAACATTCGTCCCAGGTCTGAGGTTCAAAAGGATAATCATCAAAATCTAAGCTTTCTACACTGGTATAAGGAGGAACTGCATAGATACGTTTTTCGCGGCCTGCACCAAAAAGTTGTAATGCCGGAGATTGATGCATTTTAGGATTATCAAATTTAGGGATAGGCGATGGTGACATAATATATCTGCCATTTACTTTAACAGGATAATCATATGTTGTTGCGATATAACCAAATTTAGCAATATCTTCATAAAGCTTAACTTGCATAACACCATATTCTTCTAAAGCATGCATTTTCCTAGTTTCAGTTTCCCTTGGCTCTATAAATCTAAGTGGCTCAGGAATGGGTACTTGATAAATTATTGTTTGTCCCGCTTGCAAAGGATGTTCAGGAATTCTATGTCTAGTTTGAATTAAAGTGGCTCTCTTCGTGTCAGTGGTCGTTTCTACATCGGTGACCTTTTCAAAAAAGTGTCTAATAGATACCGCATTCGTCGTATCGTCTGCACCTTGATCTATGACTTTGAGTACATCATCCTGCCCAATAATACTTGCTGTAATCTGAATTCCACCTGTACCCCATCCATAGGGCATTGGCATTTCTCGCCCAGCAAAAGGAACTTGATAACCAGGAATAGTCACTGCTTTTAAAATAGTTCTCCTAATCATTCTTTTCGTTTGCTCATCTAAATAAGCAAAGTTATAACCTTTTATATTAGTCATGTTGAGTTCCTTCTGATGCTTTTTCCTTCTTATTTTTCACTGAATTATTTTTTTCTAACTTATAGTTTTCCTGCAATTGCCTTATCAATGCTAATTCAGCTTGAAAATCTACATAATGAGGGAGTTTAAGATGAGATAAAAATCCAGCTGCATCAACATTATCTGCATGTGCCAGCACAAACTCTTCATCCTGGGCAGGACCTAAAATCTGTTCATCTAATTCACGTGCTTGTAATGCCCTATCAACTACAGACATAGACATAGCTTTTCTTTCGCTATCTCCAAACACTAATCCATACCCTCTAGTGAAATGTGGCAACTCTTCTTTAGGAGTTTTAAAACCTGTTATCATGTCACATTCACTTAACGTCATTTCACCTATACAAATCTCAAAACCTAATTCATCTGGTTCAATATAAATTTCAACTTCTCCGATTTTAATTTCTCCTGCAAAGGGGTGATTTCTCCCATAACCACGCTGGGTAGAATAAGCTAAAGCCAGAAGAAAGCCTTCATCTGCACGAACTAATTGCTGTAACCTAGAAGCTCTATTGCAAGGAAACATAACAGGTTCTCTAGTAATGTCAGTCGGATGTGTTCCATCATCTTTCTCTATTTTGACTAAATCTTCTTTCGCCAGAATTTGGCTAACTCCCATAAAGGAAAAATTTGATGAGTTAAAGTGATCTTCAACAATATCTGTGACTGATATGCTGCTTTTTTTTACTTCCTCAGTTAAACGTAAGGCTGCCTCCTTGAGCGCTTCATCTAGTGGGGTATTTTTCACTTCAGACAGTTCAACTCCCTCTTCAGCGAGTAACGAAAAATCCAGCAAACGATGAGTATAATCATAGGTTGAGCCTAATAATTGACCACCTGGAATATCTTTAAAAATTGCAGAGATCCGTCTTCTAACCTGCATTTTTTCAGTATTAAATGGTTTAGCTACAATCCACCTAGCTAGCGTAGTACGATAGGCCCTTAGAAGAAAAATAGCTTCAACTAAATCACCACTAGATTGTTTGATGGCAAGCGCAGCGAGAGTTTTGTCATAGAGGCTTGCTTCATTCATCACTCTGGAAACAGCTAAGCTCAATTGTTCTTCAATTTGCGTTACGCTGAGCGCTCTGACAGCAAGAGAACCTCTCCTATTTTTTGCTAATAATTGATGAGCGGAAGCAATGGCTCGTTCTCCACCTTTAACGGCTACATACATGGTTTTACCTCCACTTTCGTTGTCCTTGAAAGACCTATAAATGTGTTAGATGTAGTAAAAATAAAATCTAAACCCATTGGGAATTTTGGTCTTCCTTTTATAAGATATTGAACAATACCTGAAGCGAGGGTTAAATTGTCAATAGCGAAGGTTCTTTGATCGGGGATACCAGGGCCCGATAAATTTAGTTCCAATTTGGGAGGACTTTCTGTTCTATTCTCTATTTTTTTACCACTACATTGAATGACAACAGTACAATTATTTTCCGGAGATAAAGCACTGCCCTTCGCTAAGAGAGTCAAAATATCTAATGAGACAGTTTCATCAAACAATACAAAATTGGCTTCACTCACATTATTTACAAAAGGAGATTGGGTATGAAATGCTAAGCTTTTTCTTATTTCTTCATTTAATAAAGCACTGTCTCCACCGATTGGAGTATCGACATCGCAAAGGGATAAAAATAATCCTGTCGTCGTAGGATGTAAGTTTGGCCAATAAAGTCCTTCATAATCATATTCAATGCATAGACCGGGTTCACTTAATGCCTGAAGTACTTTTTTAAATACAACCTGGGCATCTGTTGATAATTGTTTAAAGCCTTTTTGGATTATCATTCATCTTCCCCTCTAACTAACGTGAAAAAGTCTACTCTTGTAGCTTCAGTGGCTTTATTTTTTTCATTCTTTTGGGTTTCTAATAACTTCAATAAAGGAAGAAGAAGCTTTTCTTCTATAGTGATTTGATACTCATTAATTTGCATTAAACCGTCAATTAATGCGCATAATTGTGCTTTTTTCTTATCGCGCCCCATAATATAACTATACCCATAATACTTATTTTCAATCAAAACAACGGCTCGTGTGATTGTCGCATCGCCCACATAAAAGCGATTTCCCGTCCCCCCCATTTTACCTTGCAATTGAACAAGACCAATTTCTGGGGCTCGAAAAAGTTCATAATTGGGTGTTAAATTAAGTGTAGTCCACAAATTATCAATTACTTCAAATGGAGATTTTGCTAAAAGGCCCATTAAAATTTGCCTGTTTTCTTTTTTGGACATATTGACTCCTTAAGTCCATTATCAAATACTCAGTCAGCGATCAATTACTAATTTACATACGTTAGTTTAAAAGCATTAAACATTCTTGTTTTTCTGAACTGAATGTAGATGTATAAAACCAAATAAAGTACGCAGAAATAATACGCACATTCAATGTTTTACTTTGTATAGATTAAAAGAGAAATGTTGCGAGAAAGTGAAAATTAAATGACAATTTATTGGATTTTTTATGACACTTTAGTGACACTTAATACATGTTAAAGCCAAAGTGTATAAAAACTAAGTGGAATTGACTATCTTTCGTTAACCTCATGATAAATAAGTAGAAGTAAAGCTAACTTATACATAAAAGAAGGGTAAAAATGCAAGCACGTCTCTTTCCATCAGGCGATAAAAAGAGACTAAAAACTTAACTACCGATGCACGCTATAATTAATCAAAGAAGTTATACACTTGGCGCTGTAAAAATAGGCACTTCTTCACCTATGATATATTTTCGCCTTAGTATTGATGAAAGCTTGTCTATCAACATCACAACAATCACGAGTATTAATGTAATAAACATCACAATATCCCAATTCCAAAGCCTCATATTTTCAGCATAGACGAGCCCAATACCACCAGCACCAACAAAGCCTAATACAGATGCTGACCGAGTGTTAGATTCTAATTGATACAAAGTCAGTGCAAGAAATGCTGGGAAAGATTGAGTGAAAATTCCAAATCGATGAGTTTGAAGGCTATTTGCTCCTAAAGAAATAAGCCCTTTTGTAGGTCTCTTTTCTACTGCTTCATGCCCTTCAGCATACAATTTTCCGAAAACGCCGATATCTTGGACGATTATCGCAAGACTACCCGCAAGTGGGCCTAATCCAACAGCCCTAACAAAAATGAGCCCCCAAATAGCCATATCTACACCTCGACAAACATCGAAAAAACGTCTAACCAACATCGCTATTAATTTGAAAGCACCTTTATTCATTATATTTCTTGCCGCCATAAATGAAAGAGGTAATGCGATAAACGATGCAGTGAACGTTCCGATGAAAACAATCCCAAAAGTTATAGCTATTTGTTCGAAGATATAGATAACTGGCCAATTTTGCACATCTTTCCAAATAAACATATTAGCAAAGTAACCGAATACTGAGTAACTGCCTTTGATAAACATTTCAAACTCTACGCCGTAAGTAAATAAGAAATATAAATAATACAAAAGCATCAGCAAAACAGATACCATAAAAAAGAAAAGATATTTTTTAGGCCTTTGAAAAATTTTTAGGTGCTCTTTTTCAATCCTATCAATTTCAATGGCTGTTATTTCTTTTGAGAAAAAAAATGCCGTCATAATTTAACCTTTTCGACAATAAATACAATTAAGTTTGCTTAAGTGGTTCGGCTTTGTACTCCAACTGATTTCCTTCAACGACAAGTTGGCGCAATTTACCTGATAGTGAATCGATTAAGGTGACCACTAAAATAATAATCAATAAAGTTATACTCACTTGATCATAACGATCCAACTTTATTGAAAGCATAAGCTCTTGACCTATTCCTCCTGCACCAACTATGCCTAATATAGTAGATTGCCTAAAATTCACTTCAAAACGCATAAATGTATAAGCAATAACTAAAGGTTTGATTTGAGTCCATACACCATATCTTAGTTGGGCTATTCCATTGGCTCCTGTTGCTTGAAGACCCTTAACTGGTTTATCTGAAGTTGTTTCTATCGCTTCATAAAAAAGTTTTGTCAAACTCCCTATCGCATGAATTGTTAATGCTAAAAACCCCGCAAAAGGACCGATACCAAACGCCATAACAAACATAAATGCAAAAGCAACCTCTGGCATTGTCCTCATAAACGCAACCAAAAATCGAATAGGCATTTTTATCCATAGCGGAGTAGGTGTATTTTCAGCAGCTAAAAAAGCAAAAAAAATAGCGATTATGGCAGAAATTAATGTTGCTGCTAAAGCGATATTCAATGTTTCCCAAACCAGAGGGAGTTGAATAGGTAAACGGTATCCCCAATAAGCTAAAGAACCTTCAGTTTTTGTATCAGAAAACAGACTATTCCATGAAAGTTTAGGGATAATATCGATAATGTAATCAAAAAACTTAGGAAGTCCTTCATAAATTTTAACGAGGCTAAATTCAGCAAGATAGCCAGACGTAAAATATAATATTAAAAAAAGAAGAGACCAAATATAAGCCTCTCTTTTTTGTTTAGTCCTGATTTTATGATAGTACTGATTAAATGGCATATTCAAATCCTTAAATAGAGCAGAGTCACTGCCCTACTTTTTTTCATACTCAATATCTATAAGTTAATCAGGATTCAGATTAACCTCTTCCTGAAGCTGCCTGTTTTAATTCAATAATCGGTTTATACTCGTCTATACTGGTCGAATCAATATGCATTTTTCCAGCAACAGCTTTGATAAAGCAAGGATGATCTTCTTTATCTAAGCTTTTAATTGCTTCTACAACTTGTGCTTTAAATTCAGGATCTAATTTATTAGAAACCAGTATAGGTCCATTAGGTATTAGAGGCGATTGCCAAATAATACGGATATCTTTCATCAAATTCGGATAGCCATTTCTAATCATTCTATCAAATGCCCCGGTGTTATAGCCTTTATCGTAATCACCCACCATAGATGACCAGGTTACTGCAGCATCAAATTGCCCATTCAGTACACCGACAATATCTTGTTCATGCCCCCCTGAAAAAGAGACTGCATTAAAATAATTGTTATATTTATCATCAAAATCTCCCCCAAATTGCTTTTTAAATTCATTATCAGGGATCAAAAATCCCGATGTTGAATCTGCTTCAGCAAAACCAATATGTTTACCTTTTAAGTCTGCAAGCGTTTGGTATGGACTCTCAGCTTTTACAATCATAACTGAGTGATATCCACGGGATAAATCTTCGTCATCTACGGTTATTCCTACTATATCTACGGCGTTTGGATCTTTAAGATAGACTGTTGCATAAGATGAGGGAGACATAGATAAAACAACATCAACTGTACCACCCAATAGCCCTTGTATAACACCTGCATAATCAGAAGCATTCCTTAATTTGGTCTCTACATTCAATTTTTTGTCAAAAAAATCTTTCACACACTGATTGTCACCAATTTGCTGCGTCGAATTTTGTCCACCAAGAATACCGAGATTAAGTTCCCTCTTCTCCTCTGCGTGAGCATAGGTACTTAACATGCTACCTATAAGAAAAGAGCCAACTAATTTTATTTTTAAAAGACGATGTTTTTTCATGTTTTATCCTTATGCTAGATTTAAATGTTTTGTTTGCTATTTTATTTCTGTTATTTCATCACCATACAATTGGTGTAAAATGTCTTCAGTTAAGTTATTTGGATGACCATCAAATATCAATTCTCCTTTAGCCAAACCAATCACACGAGTACAATATTGCTTAACGAGTTCAATTGAGTGGAGATTGATAAGTACAGGTATTCCCCCTTGAGCCACTTTACCTAAGGCATCCATTATTCGATGCGTATTTTTAGGATCTAAAGAAGCAACTGGTTCATCTGCAAGTAATAGTGAAGGATTTTGCATAAGAGCTCTACAGATAGCGACTCGCTGCATCTGCCCACCTGAAAGATTTTCTGCCCGCTGTAATGCATGGGGCAGCATATTTAACCATTCAAGTAACCGAATGGCTTTTACTCTATCTTCTTTGGAGAACTGTTTGAAAAAAGATTTAATCGTAGGAGTGTCACTTAAGCGTCCTAACAACACATTGGTTATCACATCTAATCTAGGTACTAGACAGAAATCTTGGAATATAGTTGCGCAAGTAGAACGCCATTGGCGCATTTCTTTTGAATTAAATTCTATGATATTTTTAGTTTTTTCTGCATAATAGATTTCTCCACTTGTGGCATCTATACTGCCATTTAATACATGCAGAAGCGTAGATTTACCCGCACCTGAGCGTCCAATCATCGCAACATACTCACCTGAGTGCAGAGTAAAAGAAATATTCTTTAAGACTGGTTGTTCGCCATTTTTATGGTATGACTTAGTTAACTGCTTAACTTCCAGTATTTTTTTTGCGTTTGCAGCTAATTGATGTGAAGATATTTTTCCCATTAACATAGGGTTTTGATGGGAGTACATTCCATAATTGTCTTGACTGCCATCATTAAATTGTAATGCGTGTTGCATTCTTTACTCCTTAAAACGGTGGGGTGATTAAAATATTAATTAGGACCGCTTGTTTATTTGTTACAATCACATTAAACGCAATTAAAGTGACAAATAAATGAGAATTTTATGAATTTTCTATGACAAACTTCATATCTAAAAACAGTTAAAACTGAAAAACTCCCTTTTTACCTTTTACACTATTTACTTATTTGTATATTTTTAATATCCCGTCTATACTTAATCACCTAAACCCTAAATACATTATTTATATTTTTTATTGATACCTAAAGGAGCTTTATATGCCATTACTTACCTCACCTATTGACGGTTCTCCAATGAAACAAATCAATCGTTTTGGTATTGAATTAGATATTTGCCCTACTAGTGGTGGTGTTTGGTTAGATAAAGGGGAATTGGAAAAATTGATTCAATTCATTCAAGAATCAGCAGAAGAGGATGCTAGACATTTTGCTAGTGCAAAACAAGGTAAAGCAGATTATGACGATAATTATTATCGCCGTGAACCTCAAAGAAAATATAGTGACGATGATTACCGTCGTGGCCATTACAAAAAGAAAAGTGGAATGAGTAGAATTATGGACTTATTTGATTTTTAATCATTAAAGCCCACAAGTTTTTACAATAAGCTCTTTGTGGGATATACTCAAAATAAGAGCTTATTTATTTTGATATTTATTTTTTATTACCATCCTTGTCTATCATTAACTCCCCATCTTCTTTAAAATAAGGTCCCGCGGGCCAAACTTCTAAGATTGAAAGCACTTCTTCACTAGGTCGGCACATTTTAACGCCAAGATTCGTTTTCACAATCGGACGATTAACTAAAATAGGATTCTCTAACATAGCAATTAAAATATCTTCTTCAGTTACTCCTTCTTCTGTTAGCCCTAATTCAACAGCAGGCGTTTTATTTATTCGTAAGGCCATTTTAGCTGTTAAACCTGCTTCTTGGAGTAAAGATTTAAGCTCATCTAAGTTCCATCCCTTAGAGAGATAATCGATAATAGTAACGTCATAACTAGCGTCTTGAAGGACTTTAAGTACATTTCTAGAAGTACCACATTTCGGATTATGATAAATCGTTGCTGTATAGGTTTTGTTCATATCTTCTCCAGTTGATAGTATGATATATAATTTACGCTTACATAAATTTCGCCACTGCTTTAAAAAAATAATAATGAAACATGAATGCGTTAATGGTACTAAAATAATTTGTATAAGTTACGTTTTTTCTTTGGGAAGCCAATGCCAGGTTTTATTGGCAAAAGCAACTAAGGATAACATCCCGGGTACTTTAACTAACACACCAACTACTATCGCTAATGGTGCGCCTGATTTCAGTCCAAACAGTGATATCGCAAGAGCAACAGCTAACTTAAAAAAATTCGACGTACCAATCATGCAGGCTGGGGCAGCAAGCTTATGAGAAAGTTTTATCCTTTTAGCAAAAAAATACGAAATTAAAAAAATACCACAGGTTTGTATTAAAAAAGGTATAACAATTAATACAATCGCAAGTGGATTAATTATTATAGTTCGCGTTTGAAAATCAGAAATCAAAATTACAGTAGCTAGAAGCCTTAATATAGCGAATGGTTTTGTTCTGCGATTAAATTCATGCCATGGCCTCGTATCGTTGAATTTATCTAAATAGTGTCTAGCTAAGATACCAAATACGAGGAGCAATAATACATTAAGAATAACCGAAATCAATAGTGTTTTCCATGGTACCGTAATTTCTGTCATCCCTAATAAAAAACCAAGCAAAGGCGATTACACGATGTGCATAAAGAACAATCATAAAAATTGAAAGAGGAAATCGCGGCTTATTTCCATAAAATCCGTAGAAAAAATCCTAGTATGATAGCCCCAACTCAAACCATAGAAAAAGGACATGGCCGAATAGAAACGAGAACTTGTCATCAATTAAGAGTGAGTGAATGGATAAGCGAATCTCCTAAATGGGCGGGGATCCAGAGTGTGATAGAGATTACCAGGGAACATTTGAATATGAAATCAGAAAAATCAGAAACCGAAACGTTCTATTGCATCAGCTCACGGCATGTTGATATCAAAGAAACGGCTGAATCAATAAGAAATCATTGGGGAGTGGAAAACAAAGCCCATTGGATTCTTGATGTATGTTTTAAGGAAGATGATAGCCGTATCAGAAGTGAAGATGGAGTAGAAAATGTTGCTCTAATTAAACGCTTTTGCCTTAATTTATGCAAGCTCCTTCCTAGAAATGACAGTATGGTTGGTAAAATAAAACAATGTGGCTGGAGCGAAAGATTCTGAACCGAAGTGATTTTTGGTTAATTAGGAAAAAGTATGCGTTTGCCCTGTTTTGTTAATGGGTTCAAACCAAAATAAGCTTAAAAAATAGCTAACCCAATAGCACCATAGAAAATGGTTTTATTAACCAATTAATGAACTATGTCAAAATTAACCCACCAGTTTTTCTGCCCACATATTTTACGACGGAAAAATTTATTTCACCATCACAGGAAAAATCATAAGTCAAATCAAAACAGCCACAATAAGATTGACATGAGCCTACTCTATTGATGCTAAGATTTAAAAGAGGTTCGGATTAAACTGGGCTAAAATAACACTTAGTAGAATCGCTAATGCGACCCATAGCGATAAGAATCTTTCAAAAACACCCATTTTTTACATATGTTAGATAAATCGAATTTACGAACATTACCTACCATGCATTCCACTTCCGAAAAGCACCAAATGCGATTTTTTTCATAAGACGAGAGGCCTAGATTTAAAACTAAAAGTAAAGTTAAAGGAAAAGGAAAACTGAGTCGACATTACCAATAAATCTTAACATTATGATTATACTTGCTTAATTCTTTTATTAAAGTTCAAGAGGAATAACCACAAATTAACCCGGTCAATGCTAAAAATGTGATTTATCGAGCAGAGCAAAGGATCCTAAATCTGATATAGATTCTTTTATAAATTCTGTTCAAACGTTTTAAAACTGATATTATCAATACCAGCGATACCAACATTCTCCTTAACAAGTTGTCAAGCTGTTAATACATCGTTCCAAATAATTTTAAAAGTTTTTGTTCTATTCAATTATTTCTTCCTCTAAGATGAACTATTGACAAAACACTCAATAATTCAATAAGAATTCATTAAATTCAATCCGCTTGATCAAATTTTGATTGTCCCCCAATCCTACGAGTTGATATATAAAGGTTAAAAAATAATTATAAAATTAAAATATAGCAGGAAAAGATGTATTTATAGGCAGAAAAACTTAGATTAAATAGGATAAGGTTCTAAAACAGATCGTTTATCAAACAAATTATTAATAAGAATACTAACTTGATTTTATTTGTGTACAAATAACCATATCCTTAATTGATGGCTTAAAATATAGTCTAGGAAATGTAATTATCACACTATTCCGATTGCGCAGTCAAAATTTTTGATGTTATTAATCAAAAAAGAAGAGTAACACATTTTTAAAAATTAAGTTAATATATTTTCACTTTCGGTAGTTGCTCAAATTTAAAAGCAGGCCTAGAAAGTTTAGGTGTTAAAAAAATAAGATTTTTTAAATAAACTCAAATCTTTTAATTTTTAACAAATCAAAATAATTTAAATCAAACAAAATAAATAATAGGTAAGATATGAAATCTGTAAAATTTATTATCCCAGCAATCCTCACTACTTTATTAACATTTAATGTATTTGCAGCACAAGAAGTTAAAACTGCTAATGGCGAAAAAATTAAAACTGTAAGTGCTACAAGCTATGTAAGTATAGATGATGCTGTTAAACAACTTTCTGATAAAGCAGATAAAGCTGGCGGTACATCCTTTAAAATCATCTCAGTTAATAATCGTGAAAATAGAGTAAGAGCGACTGCTATAGTATATAAATAATATTTATTATAATGTTATAGTGCCATTTAATTGTTATTTTAATTACTAACTTAGGGTATCATTTGAAATTTTAATTCACCATTTGATCTATGGAATACATATTAAAAGGATTTAAAGTTTATTATTTAAAAAATAATTAAATGGTACCAACAAAAAGTAAAATCAATAAAATAAATATAAAATAATAGAATATACTTTATATTTTCATCAATTAAATATCTATTAATGCAAGCCGATTTTATATTTAAACTCGGCTTTGTTATTTTATAAGGTTTAAAATGAGTAATCAAAAAATTAATTCGATATTATTATTAACTGCAAGATTAACATTGTTTATTTTATTTTTTCCCGCTGGGTTGGATAAAATGATACATTTTTCTAGTACTGTTGCCTATATCAACTCAGTTGGTTTACCATTTGCAACGATTGCAGCTATTGGGGCAATAGTAATAGAAATTATTGGTAGTATTTTATTACTATTAGGATATAAGCAACGCTTAGTATTTCCTTTTTTTATTATATTTACTTTACTTGCAACGCTTATTTTTCATAATTTTTGGGCCTTTCCTGTGGAAATGCAAAAAATTCAATCACTATTATTTTTCAAAAATCTAGGTGTAATTGGTGGAATGCTTGCTTTATTTGTTGCATCTAAACAAATAGATTATTTTTCACTTGATTCATTTAAAAGAAAAAAACAACCTTAATTCCTCTAAGAATCTATTTTATCAATAGTACTTTCAAAAATATTATTTCAAATTAATGAGTTATCCTTATGATTAATCGTAAAATTTTATCTATTTCAATTACATTGGCCTCTATTTCAGGAATTGCTAATGCAGCTGAAATCTACAATAAAGAAGGGAATAAGATTGATTTAATTGGTCTTATTGAAGCGGACTATAAAATTCGGGGCAAAGAAAACCCAACTGCTAATGGAGAAGCAAGGGGAAATCATGCTAACCAAGATGGGACTTTTGCACGTTTAGGTTTTAACGCCCAGACACAAATTAATAGTGAATTAACTGGTTATGCTAAATTTGAACGTGAATTTGGCGTGAACGAAAGTTCAAGTGATGGAACTCCACGTTATGCGTATGCAGGCCTAAAATGGGCTGAGTATGGTTCAATTGATTTTGGTCGAAATTATGGAGTAGTCGGCAAAATTAGAGACTTTTCTGATCAAGCAGCTATGTTTGGTGGTTCAGGTTTTGGTGGTGGATCAGATATCTTTTTAACAGATCTTACATCTGGTTTAGCAACCTATACAAACAATAATTTTTTCTCAATGGTTCCTGGGTTTGATATTTATTTGCAGTATCAGGTGAAAGATACAAATGGTGACGTTCTAGAACAAAATGGTGATGGTTTTGCTGTAGCAAGTACTTATCACCATTCACCAACAGGTTTAGGTGCTGGAGCAACCTATGCAAAGAGTGATCGAATTGATGCTCAGATTAATCTAAACGGTAATGAATCAGCTGATGGTAAAAATGCCGAAATTTGGGCTGTTGCAGCTAATTATGATGCAAATCATATTTATTTAGGACTAAGCTGGTCAGAGTCAAATAATATGTTACCTGTGAAGGGAGATATGGGTGTAATTGAAATTGCCAACAAAACTCGTGGACTTGAAGTGGTTGCAAACTATACGTTTGATTTTGGTTTAATGCCAAGTGTTGTTTATAATCAATCTAAGGGGTACAATCTCCATGGTTTTATCGATTCAAATGATGGCCATGGTAAAGCAGTTTTGGTCAAATATATTGCGGTAGGGGCTCAATATGATTTCACCAAAGAAATGGATATGGCAGTAGGATATAAAATTAATCTCTTAGATGCTAATAATGCTTATACGCGCGAAAATTACCTTGCATCAGATGATCAAATTGAAATGCGCTTAACATACGCATTTTAATATTATCAGAGTTAGTATAGAAAAAATGAGTAAAGGGTAGCAATTAGATCCCTTTGTTCATTTTAATGTGCAGAATTGTATTTACTTCCGCCATTATTCAAGTTAATGCTTTAAGTCATTTTTGTGACATTAGCAGTTAAAACCCCACCTTAATCATTTATTTATTATTATTTTTTAAAAATTCCCTGTAATCCCCCCTTTTTAAGGAAATCAATTTCCTTATCTGCATAGTATTCTTTGTACTCTTTTAAGTATTTAATTTTTTAGTATAAAATGTAGGCAACCCGATTGAGTTTTACTAATGAAACAGTAAAACCAACAAAATTTGTTTTATACCATAATTACAATAGGTTTTTAGAACTATTTGAGGGTACATATAAAAATTAAAAATTGGCTGGTATTTAAAAAATATCATTTACTTTTAATCTGATTGTCATCTACTTAATTTAAAGTAATAATCTAAATATATTCGCTGCTAAGTACAGCATTTTTTTGTGGCAGTTTTAAATGATCTATAAAATAAAAGAGTTAGGTATTTGTATTACAAACATATACTATTGTATTGATCATAAGAATTTAGTTATACCGCTAGTAAAAAAATAAATTTTAAATTGATAAAATGAATTCAATTGGCAGTGACGGAAATGATTAGAATTTAGTGTGTTAAGGAAAATAATGAATATTGCATATTTTGATTTAGATGAAACAATTATTGGCGCGGATAGTTCTTCTTTATGGCTAGAATGGGCAGTCCGAAAAAAAATATTAGACCCTGCTTTGCTAGCAAAAGGAAAAGAGATGTTGGCATCTTATTATTCGGGGAAACTTGATATAAATACCTATACAGAATTAAACTTAACTCCAATAGTGGGTTTGACAACAAGTGAGGTCGAAAAACTTGTATCTGAATTTATTACTGATGAAATAACCCACAGATATTATCACCATGCATTGCTTCATCTACAGCAACATCATGAAGATGGAGATAAAATTGTTATTATATCCGCGAGTTCAAAACATATTGTTGAACCTATAGCTCGGAATTTGGGCATTCAAACCAGCTTTGGTGTCAATCCGCAACTTGTTTTAGATGAACAATTAGAGGAACCTGTATATACTGGAAAGATAGAAGGAACACCTGCATTTAGAGAAGGAAAAGTAAAGAACTTACTTGCTTTCCTCAGAGAAGAAAAATTAAAGGGAAGAGTTTATGAAAAGAGTTATGCTTACTCTGACTCTATTAATGACAAGTTTTTACTTGAGTTCGCAGATAAGAGTTTTGTCATCAACCCTAATGAAGAGCTAAAATTATTAGCTAATCAAAAAGGGTGGGTTACTTATTTTTGGCAATAGGGATAAGGTATGCTTACAGTTATCTGTGTACATTTTGAAAAGGGTGACTGTTCTATTTTTAATTACCCTATTGCCTAATTAACAATCCACGAATTAGTTTTATCATTTATCGTCTAAGTTTACTTAATTTATAGATTACTCAAAAGCATTAAACCCGACACTATTGTATTTCTCGCACTAAAAATTTTGTAAAAGTGAGCCTAATAAAAATCTCAATCGCTTATTTAAGTAAATTTATTCTCATTGGAAAGAAAGATAAAGGTTTATGTATTAGCACCCGCAGATTGAATACCACACTCCACTGCTCAAAAAATGATTAATTAAAACGTATTTTTGTAATCTTCATTACAACTTTAATTTAAGTTATTAATATAATGATAAAAAAATAATTAGTTATGACTTTTTGGTTGGTGATTATGAATTTCGATAATGTTGACGTGTATGATTATGGGAACATAGGATTGCCCTATCAATTAGGATAGCTAAAAAATTTTTAATGGCGCCATTAATTGACAACTTTACTAGGGAATTTGCCAACTAATGGTTATTTAAATAATTACGATAATATTTATCTAAATTTTATTCTATCTTTTTGTGGATGCATTTAAAATATCAAGCAGTTCGTGTTTTAGAACGTCAATGGTAACTCTCTAATAAATTTAGGTAATTCGCGTAGCATCCAAGATTTGACTTCTCCCATGCTGTCACGTCTCCAAGCTAGCATCAAATTAATTCTCATTGTATCATTTTTGCCACCAATCATTTTTAATTTGCCTGTATTAATGTCATCTCTAACCATATAATAAGGCATTGTCCCAATACCTAACCCTGCTGAGATAGCTTTGTATCTATCAGTCATTGTACTTACGATAAATGTGGGTTGCTTATCTAGAATATTGACCGATAAAGGGCGGCTATTTTTTGAACTATCTGGAATAACTACTGAATGATATTTCATTCTCGTTTCTATACTAAGTGGCATAGGCTCTTTATGGATAGGATGGTTTGGTGCGGCAACATAAACTAAGTCAAGTACAGAGACCTTTTGCACACTAAATTCTGACAACTCTTGGTCTTCTAATTCTGGTGCTACCACAATATCTGCTTCTCCTAAAATTAATTTTTCCCATGCCCCATTTAGCATTTCACTACTTAATGTTAGTTCTGTATGGCATTTTTGCTGAAGAGTTGCGACAAGTGGAAAAAATAATTGAATATCAACTAAGCCTGAGCAAACTATGCTGAATCTTGATTCCCAACCTTGAGCAAGCTCTTTGGCATCGAATATTAATTGTTCTGCTGCACTCAATAGTTGACGGCCACGTTCAAGTAATATTATTCCAGGTTTGGTTAAACGAGTCTTGCGCCCTGAACGATCAAATATCATCACATCGAGATCTTCTTCCAATTTTTGCATGCTATAACTGATTGCCGATGGCACTCTTGATAGCTCTTTTGCTGCCGCAGCAAAACTGCCTCGTTTCTCTATGGCATCCATAATTCTCAAGGCTTCAAGAGTTAAAGGAAGTTCTTTTGATATAGTCATTAATTCCCCAATTTAAATTATTAGTTTTCAAATTTATATTTATATTTATATTTATATTTATATTTGTACTTGCATTCGAATTTATAGTTATGTTTATTGTTGCATTGCTTCAAAGGATCATACGATATTTAAAGCTATTCATAGTAATAATTTTTTTAATGAATAATTCAATTTAATTGATGCTTATTATTAACGATGGCGTTTGTAAATAGTTGATCTCTGGCTATTTGCGGATAAAATGAAAATCTGAAGAGATTCAAATAACTTTTGTATGCAGCCTCTTTTAAATGCATAATTAATAGGACTTATTATTAATGATATGTCCTTTAATCATATTTTATAGGAAAGCATAAAATTTTTCATTGCTTTATTGATTTAGATGAACTCTCATGCTCAATTTATCTCGCATTTCACTATTCAAAAAACAATCAAATTATGACTTTCCGGATGGTGATTATGGGCATCTAGAATTAGTTTCTGGTTTTATTAAACTGGTTGGGTAAATTGACTATATTAATCATACCATACCTAAAACTAAACCATGCTATGTCAGTTATAGTCAAGCATTTGTAGCGATGTTACTTAATACGTCGGGATTACATTCTTAATTCCTCTATTTAGATCCCGAATACTTTTCACATAAACCTATTGCGTGACCTCTTAAGATAGGAACTTGTCAAGAGAGTTGTTAGTTATTTATAATTTTTACATACTAAGCGACACCGTTTGTTTTTTCCTTTTCAGGCATTTCATTAAGCATCACTTTAGTTATTGGACTTCAATCACGTATACGCCCATTAGACCTTCTATTAGGATGACTTTCTTGAAGTTCATTACCTCTTGTCTTTTCTGTAATTTAGCTGAATTCTTGCCTGCACGCTTATCGGCCGGGGTAAAACATTTATTGCTACTTTGTAAATGCTCATTTTTATACTAATGAGTAAAACCATATCCCCCATTCCTAGTGTTATTAGCCCTATTTTTAAATCTCCTATTATTCAATGATAGTGTACTATAAAATTATTACGAGCTATCATAATTCCTAGCTTAATATTGCAGAAGACAAATCTGTAAAAATATATACTAACTTCACTTAAACATCATACCTGAATTTACAATAAGTTATCCCACAATATTTTATTGCTTTACACTGACAATATTCACTTTAATCCTTCGTGTATCTGCTAATCCAAAATCATCGACTACACGTAATTGAAACGAGCCACTTTTGTTTGGCAACCAATTTAAAGATTGCGTACTCAGTGTACTGCCCAAATAACTTCCATCGACAAACCAATATAGTGTTCTATTTGCAGCATCACTTGTGGCGCTTAATGACAATGCCTGTTCATACTGAGTTTGCGTATTTTTATCAACGTTTAATCGAAATGTATAGGTAATGTTTTTTTGCGGTGATGTAATTTGCGGGGCCATACCTGTCATCAACCCAGCGTCTTTAATAGAACAATCTTTAGTTGTTGGAGGAGGCTTTTTGGCGACGCCTGCTTGCGCAAATGCATTGGCTAAATCAGAAGGCCAAAATTCAAAAACTTCTATTTTAGACGTCTCAGGATCAAAAGGTTCGCAACTGACCTTACCTGTCATCTTGTTTAACACAATTGGTCTATAAATGGTGTCGGCTTTAATGGGAGAAATTCCAGGAATAAACAAGGTTTTACCAACATGCTGACACCATCTAGTTGGCAGTTGACCACTGGTGAGGCAGATATCCACTTTTTTGACACTGCTAGGGACATTTCCCATTGTAGCAGGTAGATCTGGTATTTCTGCGTTTATTGTATCAATAATATTAAAAAAAAGTGGCGCAGCAGCTTCCACACCAATAAAGGCATTATTGCCTTTCCCAGAAAAATTGCCTTCCCAAACGATTAAAACATATGGACCAAAAATTCCTGCTGTCCATGCGTCTCTAAAGCCCCATGATGTTCCTGTCTTCCAATATACAGGAATTTTTGTTGGTGCTTGCGCCAATGTATCTGTGGGTCTTTTATGTTGACCCAGCATATTGAGCGTAATGTAAGTTGATGCTTCAGAGAGAGAATTTTTGTCTATGTTCTTTTCATTTAATGGTAGGCTAGGTGAATTTTCTGCTACTATAGATGAATTGGAATTTTTTGAATTCACTAAAAAATTTAACCTTTTAAATTTTCCCTTATTTGCTAACATTGAATATAATTGTGCAAGTTCTTGCATTGTTATTTCACCACCGCCTAAAACAAGCGCTAATCCATAATGCTTTTCATTTGCTAGGTTCTCCACTCCATTATCTTGAAGAAATTGATAAAGATTGGGATTAACAAGCTTTGATGCAACATTGACTGCTGGGATATTACGACTAAAGTTTAGCGCTTGCGTTGCAGAGATGGGTCCTAAGAATCGCCTATCAAAATTTTCTGGGCTATACGCCCCAAATTGTGTAGGTACATCCTTTAAAATCGTTGCAGGGTGAAGTATACCTTGTTCAAGTGCTAACGCATAAATAAATGGCTTTAGCGTTGAACCAGGAGATCTTTTGGCAAAAGTTCCATTGACTTGACCCTGAATTGATTTATTGAAATAATCCGCTGATCCTACCAATGCACTGACACTCATGTCTCGGTAATCCACTAAAATTGCCGCTGCATTTTCAATTCCTTGAGCTTTATGTCGACGTATATATGCATCAATTTGCCGCTCTAAAGCAATTTGCAATGTCATATCAATCGTCGTCTCAATATACCTTGACTTAATATACTCAGTCGAAACATCACGTTGTTTTTTAAGTATAAGCTGATCGACAAAATGCGGTGCTAAGAAAGGTAAATTTTCTGGTTGTCGTAAATAGAGTGGTAAACTAAATAAATCTTTAACTTGATCCGATTCAGGATGTTCGATTTGCCAACGTGAAAATAATCTATTTCGCGCGTCCAAAAGTTTCTTACCCGCCAAACCAGATTTATCCTGTAATCGTAATGTGGGGGATTGTGGTAACACTGCTAATGTCATCACCTCAGGTATTGTCAAATCATTAGGGCGCTTATTAAAATAAATCAGACTTGCTGCTCCAACACTCTCAATATTGCGACCATAAGGCGCATAATTCAAATAAGCCTCCAAAATATCGCGTTTTGAATAACTTAGCTCGAGTTGTAATGCACGTAAAACTTGGATGGATTTGCCTAAAATACTGCGGGTATTCAGTTGCCAACGCATTCTGGCTAACTGCATAGTAATTGTAGATCCCCCTTGTAAACGCTGTTTTAATATAAAACTTCTTATTGCCCCTCTGAACAAACTATAAGGATTAACACCAATATGCTGATAAAAATAACGATCTTCATGGAGAATAACCGCATCTTGAAGTGATTCTGGAATTTCATCTAAGGGAGTCCACAGTCGATATCGCTCATCCTTGCCTGTTGTTATTCGCATCAATTCCCCCTCTTTATCGACAAAAACGGTAGAGAAATGACTGTCGGTAAAATACGATTTTAAAGGAGGATGTGGCCAGATTCGCCACATCAAAATGACAACAGAAAGAAGTAAAAGTATAGTGCCTAAGTTTACGAGAATCTTTTGAATTTTTTTTCGCATTTTAATCTTTCGTTGCAAACAAGAGGTCATAGGGTAATAAGGAATGGTACGAATGATTATCAAATCTGGGTAGTAAGTAACAGGATTAAGTTTAATAAAAATCTAAGAAATATGGCAAGGAATAGTACTTGATTTTATTCTTGTTATATCTTCTCAATATTAGCATTTATTTTCTATTTTAACTTTCATACTACCTTATGTATTAGTATACTACATAGAATGGATTACAAGTATTACTTTAAGTAAAGTAAATAAATTTCATCAAGCGGATTATCTTAAAGTCAATCACCTAAAAGCATCTTTACTTATTGTGATGACTTGTATTATGAAGCCTAGTATAGTAGATTTTTTGAAAATTAGACCCAATTGAGGTACTTATGGATATTTTGCGTTTGTTGGTAAGATTACCGTTTATTTTAGTTCGTTTTTTACTGACAATCCTAACTCTCAGTTGCAAACTATTCCTTCTTATTTTCAAACCGATATTAGGTCAATTCAAATGGCAAGCACCTGCATGGTATGCGCCATTAAAAAAAGGATTTAACTGCATAGAACAACAAGCAGTAAAGCATACGATTGCTGTTCTTTCGTCTTTGCTACTAATTATTGCTATTATATTTGCTATAAAGTACATCTATGTTTATCAAGAGAATAGACCCAAGCCAATTGCACCTGCAAAAATTGTGACTAAAACAGTCAGCTTTACAATAGATGAACCTGATTATCCAGACTTACTTCACCCTGAAAATAAACAAACACTGAATTTGTTTTTTTCCCAAAGTACCGCACCGATTGAAAAAATAGAGCAAATAGTCAATGAAGGCATCAGTCTTATCCCTGAAATAAAAGGTTCATGGCGCTGGAGTAATGAATCACAATTAACTTTTACCGCCGATGAACAATTTATTCTCGGCAAATCATATACTGTTTCTGTTACTCCAAATAAATTATTTGCCCCGAATGTAGTTTTAGAGTCGTCAAGTAAATCGTCAGTAGAGTTTACCGTACCCCATTTTTATGCTGAAATCAGTGAAGCTTTACTCTCAAACACCCCGGAATCGACACAAAAAAGGCAAGCCTTTTTTACTGTAAAATTTCCTGTACCTGTCGATAAAAAAAGCTTTGAATCCGCTATCAATTTAAGTCAAAAACATTTTATCAATACCACAAAAGATAAAACATCTATCGTACCCTTTACTGTTAAATACGATAAAGATAAAACATCTATCGTACCCTTTACTGTTAAATACGATAAAGATAATTCTAATATTGCCTATATTCAATCTGACATATTGATGTTAGAGGAATATCCAAGTCAACTAAAACTTTCAATCAATAAGTCTGTAAAAGGTAAAACGCATTCGTTATCTTCACCATCAGACTCTATACATACACTAGATATTCCTGATTTATTTGGACTTAATGTTCAATCGGTAGAAACCAATATTGTTGAACAATCAAATAAAGAACAACGCTTACTGATTATTAATTTAAATGATCCGATTGAAGTAAAGTCACTAGAAAAAGCCTTAAAGGTTTGGCTGCTACCTGAACGCACAGATAATCAATCTTGGTCAGAGCAAAATATCAAAGATAGCGATTTAAAGCATTTAATTACAGTGACACCTGTTTTAAATGAAGATGAATTTGATGAAGATGAGAAAAAGAATGATAATGCAATGTCTTCATCGGTTAAATTTTTATTTGATGCACCGGAAAATCGCAGTTTATTCGTGACAATAGATAAGAAAAATATCGTTTCCAATACGGGGTATAAATTAAGAGAATCAATTAATACGGTTGTTTCAGTAAATCCTTTCACTGCCAAATTAAATTTCACCTCTAATGGGGCTATATTACCTCTTAAGGGAAGTAAAACTCTGGATGTCTCCGCCCGTAATCTTAAAGGTATGCAAGTTGAGCTTTACCGTATTCGTCCTAATCAGCTACAGCATATGATATGGCAAAAAGAACCTAACTATTCTTCTTGGAGTAATGATTATGATGTCGCTGAACATTTTAGTGATTACTTCACACAATTTATTCGCTTTGATTCTAGTATTAAAGGAAAAACTCAGCACCACGCGATCGATTTGAGCCACTTTTTGAGTAAAGAAAAACAATTTCCTCGTGGCATATTTTTTATTAAGTTACGAAGTTGGACTGGTGAGACAACGTCTATTCAACCACCATTGGCAAATGGATTTACCGACCAAGATTGGCTTGATTGGAATTGGTATCAAAACAGTAATCAACTAGAAAAAGGCATTGAAAAAGGGGATGTGTTTGATCAACGAATAATAGTGGTCACCGATATTGGTATAGTTACTAAACGTGATATAGATCAAACTTGGCATGTTTTTGCTCAATCAATCAGCCAAAATGCACCTTTAGCGCAGGCAAAAGTTTCCGTTATTGCAAAAAATGGCAGTGAATTACTTAGTGCTCTCTCAGATGAAAATGGACACGTGCATTTTCCTTCTTTAGCAAATTTCACTCAAGAACAAACGCCTAGCTATTTTTTAGTACAGAAAGAAACAGAAGAAGGCACAACTGATTTTTCTTTTCTCCCTGTGTTTTATGGTTATGATCGTATGATCGATTTTTCCCGTTTTGATGTCGGTGGAAACCAACAAGCTCGCGATCCTAAATCTCTTTCAAGCTACTTATTTTCAGATAGAGGCGTATACCGCCCCGGTGATACTTTTCATGTCGGTATCATCACAAGAACAGCAGATTGGAGTAATAGATTAGCTGGAATTCCCCTAATCGCTGTAATTTACGATGCTCGTTACCAAGAAATTAAACGCCAGACGATAGTTTTAAACGACTCAGGTTTTAACGAATTAAGCTATGCCACTGCAAATAATTCTCCTACTGGAGAATGGCGAGTGGAACTGTACCTACCGGGTAAAAATTCTGAACAGTCCTCTAGTCAAAGCAGTGAACAACCTAATAGTTTAAGCGATGCCGTATTACTAGGCGATGTCACTATTAATGTCAAAGAGTTTGAGCCTGACCAATTAAAAGTAAAATTAGCTTTATCGCCCCAAGTAGAAAATGGTGGATGGATAAACCCATCTATTTTAGAAGCTGACGTTAACGTTAGCACGCTATTTAATAGCCCAGCAGAAAACAGAAGAGTGACGGCTCAATTATCGTTAAAACCTGTTTATCCCCACTTTAAACGCTACGATTCGTATCAATTTTATGAAAATACCCCATACCGTGATGGGATTACAGAACAATTAGAAGAAGTAAAAACAGATGATAGAGGCCACGCTAAAATCAAATTGAATATGGAAAGCTATCAATCTGGCACTTATCAGCTCAATTTATTGGTAGAAGCTTTTGAATTAGGCGCTGGCCGTTCAGTTGCAGCTACCGCAAAAACTTTGGTATCGCCTTATGAATATTTGATAGGATTTAAACAATCTGAAGATCTTTCTTTTGTTAATCAGGGTGCCGAGCGCAGCATCAACTTAATCGCTATTGATCCTGCATTAGAAAAAATTACTGTTTCAGATCTTTCTATCGACTTAGTTGAAAGAAAATATCTTTCTGTTTTAACTCAGCAGGCTTCAGGTGCATACCAATATGAATCTAAGCTCAAAGAAACCGTTATCAACTCATCAGAGCTTTCGGTGCTTAGTACAGGGGTTGACTTTAAATTAGATACACAAACTCCTGGCGATTATGTCTTAGTGATTAAGAATCAAGACAAACAGGTACTTAATCGAATTTATTACAGCGTTGCAGGCAATGCCGATGTTTCTAGAGATTTAGATCGGGCTGCAGAGTTAAATGTAAAATTAGACAAAACGGTTTATCAGCCGGGTGACAAAATGGCTATATCGATCAACGCCCCCTATACAGGGAGTGGATTGATTACCATTGAACGTGATAAAGTCTACAGCTGGCATTGGTTTCATACAGATACAACAAATTCTGTTCAAGAAATTACCTTACCCGAAATGGCTAATTTTGAAGGGAATGCCTATGTAACTGTACAATTTGTTCGTGACAGTAACTCCCCTGAGATATTTATGAGTCCTCTAAGTTATGCCACGGTTCCATTTAAGCTTAGCTATGAAGCAAGAACAGCGAAACTTGCTATCAATGCACCGGAACTATTAAAATCGGGTGATACCTTATCGATGACGGTTAAAACAGATATACCACAAAATGTCATTTTATTTGCTGTTGATGAAGGGATCTTGCAAGTTGCACGCTATAAATTAAAAGACCCATTAGAGTATTTTTTCCAAAAAAGAGCACTTGAAGTTCGCAGCGCTCAAATTTTAGACTTGATATTGCCAGAATACACAGAGTTACAACAATTCATTGCGGCAGCTGGAGGAGATGCTTCTGAGGGATTAGATTTACATTTAAATCCCTTTAAACGCAAAAAAGATGAGCCAGTTGTTTTTTGGTCTGGTATTCAATTAATTGATGGAGAAAAAAGCTTTGATTTCCCATTACCAAGCTATTTCAGTGGTAAAGTAAGAATAATGGCTATCAGTGTTTCACCTGATAAAATTGGTCATACTCAAACAGAATCCATCATTCGTGACGATATTATTTTATCTCCGAATGCCCCTACTACAGTGGCACCTAACGATGAATTTGAAGTCAGCGTGAATGTGACCAATAATTTAGATGCCATTAAAACTTCTAAACAAGATTTGCAGATTCGTTTAGAAACAACACAAGAGCTCGAGTTAATTTCCGATGCCACACAAGTGATCTCCTTAGAACCGAATCGCGGGGGTGTTGTGACATTTCGGTTAAAAGCCAATCAACAATTAGGTGGTGCTGAGCTCAATTTCCATGCCGAATATATTAATGCGGATGCCAAAGCTACAACCCAATCACGTACGATCGGTCTTTCTGTACGCCCATTAATGCCACATCGGATAGCAATCCAAATGGGTCGAATGGATGGCTCACAAGAGAAAATCAGCAATTTACGCACGCTGTATCCTAATTTTGCAGAGAATAAAGCCAAAGCCTCTTATTCACCGTTATTGCTTAGTAGTGGATTGGCATCTTACTTAAACGATTATCAACATCAGTGTTCTGAACAAATCATCAGTCGATCTATTCCTCTGACTGTTCAACAAAGTTACCCAGAATTTTTTGCAATCAAGGAATTATCCAAAGTCAATGACGACTTTAATAAGGTAATTTCTATATTACAAAATCGTCAAAATAGCCAAGGTGCGATAGGTTTATGGCAGATAGAACAGAATCCAGACCCATTTATTACTGCACATGCTGTGATGTTTATGCTAGAAGCAAAAGCAGCAAATTTATCTATTCCTGATAGTTTATTAGATAACGCTAATAGATATTTACGAGATTTATCTCAAGATCAAGATCACTATTCTATAGAAGATTTACGATTAAGAGCTTATGCAGCTTATCTCTTAGCCAAACAAGGTGAAGTAGTTACTTCACAAATCGCAGATATAGAATCGAGGATGACTGCCATGTATGGTTCAGATTCTACAGATTTAACTGCACTATATCTTGCAGCAACTTATCAATTATTAAAATTAGATAAGAAAGCTCAACAATTGTTGCAACCCACGCTAAAAACGTTAGCAAAATCATACGATGAGAGTTGGTGGAATAATGACTATTGGGATCCTTTAGTCATTGATGCAAGTAGATTATCGATTATTGGAGAACATTTTCCTAATGAACTTAACAATCTACCTCCACAGGTTTTAGATAATTTACAGCAAATGCTCCGTGAACAAAGATTTACGACGCTATCATCTGCAATGACGATTATTGCACTTGATCGTTATTCAAAAGCAGCAGGCGATGTATTTAGCCAAAGCTCTGGTGTTAGACCACTTAGCATAACGAGTCAATTCATTGATGAAAATAAAACCGTTCAACAAAAAGAAATATCCACCTTAAACGGTATGCTAGTAAGCGCTTTATTCCAGAGCACTAGTGACAGTCAATTTCCAAGCCAAGCAATCATATTCAACAATCCCAATAATTTACCTGCTTGGTATAGTGTACTTCAATCTGGCTATGATTATTCGATGATAAACCAGCCTGTTAGTGATGGTTTAGAGGTAACCCGTCACTATACTAATCTGGAAAATAAACCCATTACTGAGGTTAAGTTAGGCGAAACAATTAACGTTCATGTTAAAATCAGGGCTAATTCATTAGAAGGGCAGACATCAATTGCCTTAGTCGATTTACTGCCAGGAGGATTTGAAGTGGTTCAACAAGTACTGCATCAATCCTCCGATGAAGAAGAGGAAGGTAATTATCAATCTGATTCTGTTCATTTTAGCCAACCTTTAGCAGTCAATGGAAGTTGGCACCCTAATTACACAGATATTCGCGAGGATCGTGTTTTAATTTATGGTGATGTCCACGAAAATGCTGAGGAATTTGTTTATCAAATAAAGGCAACAAACATAGGGAAATATCAAGTACCACCTGCTTACGCTGAAGCGATGTACAATCGACGTATTCAAGCGGTATCCCCAGTCGAGAGCAAATTTATCACGGTAACCCAAGCTGAGTAGTATTAGGGGGAGAATGTTTTGTTGATTCAGCTTTATTGACCATACCAACTGAAATGATACAAAAGTAATAGATAGACTGTTAAAAACGTCTATCTATTTTACAAAAAGGTTTTAAAGATAATGCTTGAAATGAATCTTAGATGATTAAAACTGTCAATCTTTTGAGTGATATTGGTAAGACTACTCCTACCGGTGAGCACTGTATTTTCATTTATGATCTCTTTAATTAAAACGACTTCATTCACTACCCCTTAACTCGAAGCAATTTTCAACTGACTGATATCTTTTAGTCCAAGAGCATGAGCCATTATTTCATGCTTAAGGGTTGGCATTTTATCAACTAATGAAAGGCCTAATGTACGGATCCTCTTTTTAACTGGGTGATTGCCATTAAATAAATCCTGGAAAGCTTGCATAGAAATAAGTAATTTAGCCGCTTGTTTCTTACGGGTACGTTCAAATTGGCCTAGATAATAGTGCATCCCATAATCTTTCCCCTCTTTTTTTAAGCGCACAATTTCATTATAAAGCTCAATACAATCCATTAATCCAAGGTTGATGCCTTGACCTGCGAGGGGGTGAATAGTGTGCGCTGCATCCCCTATAATAGCTAATCTATCTTTTGCAAAATGCTGGGAATAACGTGCAGTCAAAGGAAATACTACCCTTTCACTCAATATTTCACATCGTCCTAAATGATTATCAAAAGCAGCTGTTAGACTTTGATTGAACTTCTCTGAACTCATCTGAGTCAGTTCTTTAATGCGGCTAGGCATATGAGACCATACTATCGTAGATATATTCGGATTTTGTTGAGGTAAAAAAGCCAAAATTGCGTCTTTCGAAAATATTTGCTTGGCTTGAAAAGCGTGTGTTTTTTCAGTTTTAATTTGTGCCATCAATGCATGATGTCGGTAGTCTTTAAAGCTAATTGGTATATTTGCAAATTGTCTGACTTGTGAGCTAGAGCCATCCGCAGCGACAATTAAATTAGCACTGAACATAAGATTTGTTCCGGTAACAAAAACTTCACTCTCACCAAAGGCCACTTGTGACAGTGACGTCTCAGTTTTTAAGTCAATCAGTGGATGTTGTTTTGCCTTATTTAGCAGAGCAGATTGCACGACATGATTTTTTGCGATCATCCCTAAATGGGGTACGCCATGAGTACTTGCATCAAATGATATACTCCCTGAACTGTCTTTTTCCCAAACATACATAGAGTCATAATATGCAGTATTCATTGAGATGATTTCATCCAATATCCCCAAACGTTCAAATAATAGCTCACTGGCAAGATTAAACGCCGATACTCTTAATGAACATGCAAAAATAGACTCTTCCGACTGTTTTTCCAAAACAATGATCTTAAATTGTTTATTAGCTAGCAACAAAGCCAATGAGAGACCGACCATTCCCCCACCAACAATCGCGATATCATATTTTTGCATAGTGTCACCTTGAAAATGATTTAATTAAGAGTTTTCATAAATTTTAATTCCAGATAGACTTGCTTTAATGCACTAAGAGGCTGATTAGGTGTAGCTTTCTTAAGCATAAACTCTCCTATCTGATTAGCTTCATCAACCTTATTTAATTTTAAAAGCGCTTCGGTTTTAATCAGGAAGATAGAAAAAACATCTGTTTTATTAATATCGTTAAATGAAAGAGAAAGTGCATCGATTTGTTCTAGCGTTTTATTCGCATCTTTATTCAGCCGCCAATTAGCTTCTACCCGAAGGTAGTTGGCCAAAGAATTTTGTGAAATATTCTCCAGATTAAATGCGACAGTCTCAATACGCTTTTCAATTTGTTTTTTATTCATCTCTGATTTTTTATTACTGTCTAATAGTGCAAGCGCATCAATAAAATCGAGTAAAGGATAGATAGGCTGAACTAAATATGCTTTTTCCTTAGTTAATTTTTCAATAGGATTTTTTAGTGCAAAAGGAAAATGGCTTAATACACCTGTTGCTATTTCTGGAGCAATTTTTAAAGCATCCTCATAGTCAATAGGATTCATCATTAATTCTTCGTAATAAGCAGATTCCATTTGATACATCCTAATTCTTTTTAACGGATCTGTCTGAGTATTCAGAATTTCAAAAAGTTTAAGTTTAACCTCCATTAAATACATTCCTGTAGGGTATCTTTTTTGATAGGCATTCACTAGCCGCTCAACTTCTTGAATTTTTTTTGCTTTTTGCTCTAATAAAACTTCTGAAATAGACTGTTTATCAGCAGCTGATTTAGCTACATTTTCAGTTTTAGCTTCAACAGATGCCTCACTGCTTGATAATTGATTATCAATACACCATTGTGTATATTCATCCGCTGCTATACGAATAAGCATATATTTTGCGCTTTCAGCAATCCATACATGCTTTGCTTCTATTAATACAGTAAACTGTTCTTTTGCTTTATCTAATTGGTTATTTTTATAGGCGTCTAGCGCAAGTAAATATCCTTTATATTCACCTACCCTTTCATCACCAGACAGTGCTTTAATCTTATTAGTAATAATATCATTGGTTGTTAGTGTGGTTTTATCTGTGTTATCTGTTGCAAAGTGGTAGCTGAAAAGTGCACCGCGCAAGCTAATTAAGAGTTGTTTTTGTAAGTTATCTAGCAAGGTATCTTGTACAACAGTCTGATTAAAACGTTTTAATTCATTTAATGAACTAATCGTCCTTGCAGAAGCCTCTACACCAAATTGCTGAAGTTCTGTTAATATTTTATTATTTATTTTTTCCTGCTCATCTTTGTAATCTGAAGGCAAATAAAATAATGGTGCTGGGATGGAAGGTTTACTTTCAATTTGCTTGCCTTGTTCATCAGTAGATGGGATAGTTTTGCTTATGGATGAATCATTTGAATTCATTTTTTTGCTTGTTAATCTATAGGTTTCAATATCTTCAATTACTAGTTCAGCACCATCAAAAAATTGACCTTGATTCAAGAGATTCATTAATAAAATAAGGTTGGCTTCTTGTGAGTTTGCAGGATGAAAGTAAGGGATAACATCTTTCATATTAACATATGAATCTGTTGATTTAGCTGTTTCAGCAGCTGTCACGCTCAAAGATGTAACTAACGAAAATGCAAAGATAGCATTTCGCCATATTTTATTTTTCATTACGGCCTGAAAACCCTTTTTATTCATTTATAGCCCCCTCCTTTCTTAACTAATGATTTTCAAATTAAAACGCCTAAACGCTACTAGATAGTCTGATTTTATGATCATTTACTTACTTATATTTATAATGACTACTTTTTAATACATATTGCAGAGATTTTTACAACGAAAAAAGCAATAATATTTTTTATCTAAAACCACCCCATTGCTTGATAGGCTATTTTATCTTTTAAGCACTTAGACTTAGAAAGCACCAACAATCCTAAATGCCTAATGATTTTTTTGGTTAAATGGTCATTACTGAACCACCTGACTAACTCATGAGTAAAATAAAGGGTATTTACTCTATCACGTTCCCGTTTATTTAAATAAGAGGACAATACGCTATAAGCACCTATATCGCCATTATTTTCAGACGTTTTTTTGAGCACTTCACACAAATGGGTAATATCTCGCATCCCCAAATTAAAACCCTGACCTGCTATGGGGTGTAAGGTTTGTGCTGCATTCCCGATGGCTACGACTCTATGAGATATCGGTTTTTCTAAAACATGACGTTTCAACTCATAACGGAATCTTTTTCCAATGTGAGTTAAAGACCCTAAATCATCACCAAATCTTTTTTGTAACTCGGCTAAAAAACATTCATCCGAAAGTTGCATTTTGGCATCAATGCTCTCATGAGTTGCACACCAAACTAAGGAGCTTGTTTTATCATTTAAAGGTAACAATGCAATGGGGCCTTCATCAGTCAACATTTCGAATGCCTGGCCTTCATGTCCTCTACTGCTCTGAATATTGGCAATTAAGGCAGATTGCTTATAGTCATTTATCTGTTTTTGAAATTTCAGGTTCTGAACAGATTGCGAATAAGTTCCATCAGCTATTACGAGTAGATCAGCGCACAATTCGTTGTGAGATTCCTTATCTATACTAGTATCTTGAATCATTCTCTTAATTGTCACATAAGCCTCTTTAGGAGTGCGCCTTATTTGATTGACTTCATAACCTGACCAAAGCTTAATATTTGGCTTCAGCTTAATTTCATTGTAAAGAGATTGACCTACATCGAATAAAGGAACTACATACCCTAATGCATCTATTTGATATTCCTCTTTTTTCATCTCTATTTTACTATGCTTTGCTTCTTCAAATACCCAAACTTTATTGATTGGAGTTGCCACTGAAGAAAAGTGTTGCCATAAATTAAGGTGTCTGAGTTTTTGCGCTGTTCCATGAGCAATAGCAATTGAACGCGCGTCAAATCCAGGATGTTCTGCTGAATCAATTAAGGTCGGTTCAACAATTTGAATATCGATCTGCGTTCCAATAGCTTGGGTAAGTGCTAGAGCTAAAGTAGCCCCATTCATTCCAGCACCTATAATAATTACTCGCATGATAAGTCTCTTTATGAGTTAGCTTTATTACGTGAGTTTTGCATGAATAGTTCTATCTCATCAGGATATTTAACGGCTCTTAGCGTCAAATTCTCGTGCCCTTCTTTAGTTATTACAATATCATCTTCAACTCTAATACCAATCCCCCAATACTTAGAGGGTACATTTTTACTATTAGGCTGAATGTAAATACCAGGCTCTACAGTTAAAACCATATTAGGCTCTAATGGTCTATCTTTTGTAACACTACCATAAGCACCAACGTCATGGACATCTAAGCCTAACCAATGGGATAATCCATGCATAAAAAATGGTTTATAGGCTTTATCGCGCTTTAATATCTCTTTATCACCTTGTAAAATGCCTAATTTAATAAACCCTTCTAATAACACATCAATTGCCTTATCCATAGCAAGTTCAATTGTATTACCTGGTTTTAAATGCGCCAGAGCAGTATCAAGCATTCCAATGACAATATTATAAATATCTCTTTGCTCTTGTGTGAACTTTCCATTAACAGGAAAAGTCCGTGTGATATCACCTGCATAATTTTGATATTCAGCTCCTGCATCAATTAACACCAATTCATTGTCTTTTAAAACATTATTATTTTCGGTGTAATGAAGTATACAGCCATTTTCTCCTCCACCAACAATAGAATTATAAGAAGGGTTTCTAGCACCTAACTGAGAAAACTTGTATAAAATCTCACCTTCTAGTTGACTTTCAACCATGCCAACTTTGCATGCTCTCATTGCAGCAAGATGTCCTTCTACAGAAATTTCACAAGCGTAACGAATGACTTTTAATTCATGTTCAGATTTAAATAATCTCATTTCGTCTAAGATTGGACGCCAATCAATAATTTGCGAAGGTGCAGTTAAACCCTGCTTAACACCCGACCTTAATTTATTTAAAGTTTTAAATATTGTATCATCAGCGTATTGGTAAGAATTTTGCGCATAATACAGCGTATCTAGTCCATTTAATAAAGAAGGTAGATGCTTATCAATTTCTTCAATCTTATACGCTCTGTCAATATTCAAAACTTCCTTAACTGAATCTTGACCTAGGCGTTTACCATTCCATATTTCAGCTTCAACATCTCTTTCCCTGTTGAATAAAATACTATGAAAATGTTTATCATCACTTTTAATGACAACAAGTACTGAATCAGGTTCATTAAATCCGGTCAGATACCAAAAATAGCTATCTTGGCGAAATAAAAAATTAGCATCTGCATTTCGCATCAATTCTTTAGCGGAAAAAACGACTAGAGCACTACCTGGTTTCATTTGCTCAGCCAATTTTTTTCTTCTTTCAATGTATTCAATTGTAGGTATAGCGGGCATAGAATTTGTCATAAATTTCACTCATCTTTTTAAGTTTGGATTGTTCATTAAAATTAAGGGGTAGTATTGCAATACAACATTAAATATTACACTAGTAACACAGTAAGATATATCTAACAATTAAGCTCCTCGTTTGCTAAACTAATTAAACATTTTCCCTACGTTCTATTAAAAAGCAAACAACTATTTTCACTAACTTTTTTTAAATCAATACATAAAATCGCCACGTAGATATTGACACTCCTACTTTTTACTCTTTTAAAACTTATATTACTTATTTAATCGAAAATTAATGTAGTGTTTTATTTTCATTTATAATCAGAGACGCAGGATGCGATGTTGAACTATTTTTATTCGTTTGATTGCCTTTGATTTCTTTAGAAGTAGGATTAAATTTATTGTTATAAATTAACACTGAAATCTTGACATATTCCATTACCTTTTCTAAATCTGACGCCAGCTCTTTCTCATCATCATCTAAGTCATAACCTAATTTGGTAATCTCTCTGAAGTCGCTAAATATTTCTTTAATGTCACCATCAAACGTAGCAATATCGACTCGAGTCACACCTAATCCGAGTAGAAAATGGTTTACCCACTCAACTAGTGCATCTAACCTATCAAATACACTGTAAGAATTATCTGGTAAGAGTAATTCAAATGATGAATCTTCAGAAAGCAATCCTTTAATACTATATTCTGATACGCCTATTATGGCTTCTCTAAGTTCGTGAGGAAAAGATTCGCCTTCATTAGTTAACTCATAAAGCAAGGTCATCCGTTTCTCTTCATTTTTTTCTCCAATGATAAGTCCTAAGACTAAACCATGAATTTCAGACACTGTCATAGGGAATTGTAACTGATTAAGTAAGTTAGACAAGTCCTTATAATTAATTAAAGTACGGTCGTGCGACATAGTTATTCCTAAATGCTTTTAAGGTTTCAATTAATTTTCTATATTATACGTTATTTTTTACAAAACGGGGGGAAGTTAACTAGGAAAAACTTGATATTATTTAATAATTAAGTATTTATTAGTTTACATATGAAATGAATATTGACTCCACCTCATCCATCGCATCAAGTGATGATATTTCTTGTATTTTTTGAACAAACTAGCTATTATATCTAACAATTTTATACAAATTTAGAGAGTTTTAATCTATGGCTACTCAACCCGTAAATATTAATGTATTTGGTCGATCGTTTAGAGTTAATTGTCCTGTTGAACAAAAAGAGGCGTTGGAGTTTTCTGCTTTAGATTTAGACAATCGCTTAAGAGAACTCAAAAATAGAACGGGGGTTTCTAATATTGAACAACTCATTTTCATTGCTGCATTGAATGTTTGCCATGAACTTGCAGAAGAAAGAAAGAAAACTTCCGAGTATGCAACTAACATGGAAAATAGAATTAAAGCACTCCAAGAAACAATTGAACGTGCTTTGATGCAGCATGCATCTCTGGATTCAGCTTCCTTTGAAGAAAAAGTCACTCAAGCACCTACTCATGAAACAGTCGATACCCCCCCTTCAACTCAGCTCCTATAAATTACTATAGATATTGGTTTAATCCTTTTATGTGATTTTTTAAATAAGTGCAATCTGACGTAGAATAAAAATCACGCTGCACAACGGCTTATTTTGTGTGAATTGTAGTAAATTTACATTTTTTTTCGTTGAAACTATTGTATTAACGAATTGCAATGTTAAACTAAAGTCACTAAGGTGTTTGTCAGTGGGTGAATCCCCTGAGCCGATAAATAAACTATCCAGAGTGGTGTAAGTATTTTTGGTGAGCATGCTCATTTATGAGAAGCCTAAAGAAAATACTACATAACTCGACCTTGAACTTCGGGTTCAAGGGTTAAACCCACAACGACACCTTGGTACTCAATTTTTTCAATCCGTTTTTCCATCATAAAGCTGAACCTGGTATCTACTTTTAGCTTTACCCAATTAGGTGTACCTAATGTTAGTTGCAGCCAATTTAGCTGTACCCAATGCCTCCTTTAGTTCCAACTTTTCTTTCTCTACTGTTAACCAGTGAATATAAAAAATTGATCAGTAAATATGAAAAAAAATACGCTTAGAAATCACCTTCTGTTGTTAAGAAAAAATATTCCTTATGATACAAGAATAGCATTAACTACATCTGCTAATACCAACCTAATAGAATTTATCCAAACTAAAATTGATGATAACAGTCTAAAAAACATAGCCTTATTCCATAGTTTTAGAGATGAAATAGACACATCTCTAACAATAAACTACTTATTGGAAAAAGAAATCACTGTTTGTTTACCTATCATTCACCCTATTAATCATACACATCTCCTTTTTCAAAGTTTTGATAAAACAACTGAAATGGTAAAAAATAAATTTGGGATCTTAGAACCTAAATTAAACGTCAATCAAATCATTATAAAAGAATCAATTGATTTAATCATTTTACCATTGACAGGATACGATGAGATGGGTAATCGTCTTGGAATGGGAGGTGGTTTTTATGATAGGACATTTGAGCATTATCCATTTAAAGAACGCTTAATCGGATTTGCTTTTAGCATTCAAAAAGTCGGCAGCATTCCAGCAGAGCCTTGGGATTTAAAAATTGCACGTATCATAAGCGACGAGCCATAATATCCACAAACCTGGCTTTAAAAATAAATGCACAAGATAACATAAAGCCTTGTTTTCAGCATGAAATCGAAGCTGAAAACAAGATAAAAGTGATTATTTCCAATAATCGGTTTCTACGCCAAGCTCCTTTTTTGAGTCAAAGGAGAGTCTTTCATTTTTTTCATGTGCAAGATAATGTTTAAGCGCTTTATACACTAATGGAGCACCAATTAAAAGGATAGGAACGTTAAGGTAAACCATCATTAAATTAGTTAAATCTGTAATATTCCATAAATTGCCCAGTTCTAACTTTGCTAAAACTGTTATTGCCCCAAAAGGGACAAATACACAAGCTCCTAAAATTCTTATCATTAGAATAAACTGTTTCTTCCTTGATATATAATTAGCAGAAATTTCAGCAAAAGAGATCATGCCAAGTAAGGTAGTAAAGGCAAAAAGACCATAACAAATTGCAATTAAGGTTTTAACGAAACGTTCAAAACTATCAGGCGTTAATGTTTTAATTGATTCAAGATATAACTCGATACGTTTGTCTTTGATATTATCCCAAAATGTTACATCCAAAGGCTCCCAAAGGTGGGCAAAAATAACGACAAAACCAGTCAATGTACATATAACGATAGTATCTATAAACACCCCAAAACTTTGCACAAATCCTTGTTCACAAGGATGTTTAGTATCAGCTAGAGCAGCTGCCATTGTAATTGTTCCTTGCCCTGCTTCATTAGACATCAGTCCACGTTTCACCCCTTGAGCAATAGCTACCCCAACACTACCTCCAAAAATGGCACTTGGATTAAAAGCCTCTGTAAAAACCACTTTAAAAAAATAAGGTATAAGTGGCAGGTTGATAAGAACTAAGGAAATAGAAATAATAAAAAATAGACCTGCTTTAAAAGGCACTAAAATATTTACGTATCTTATAACTCTTGGCATTCCACCGAAAATTAATAAAGCACTCGATAAAATCAAAATAATTGACACGCCATAACTGAAAAAAGATTGACGTTCAAATTTTTGTCCCGCGACATTCTCTGATATCTGATCTATTGCACTAAATACATTAAACGTTTGTGCAGGAATGTTAAATAAAGCATAGACGATAAAAGCGATTGAAAGAAATACACCAATCCATCTGGCATTACCTAGTAATCGTTTCCCATAGAAAGGTAATCCCCCTACAAATTGATCTTCTTTACGTTCTTTAAAAATTTGCGCCAATACTGCTTCCATAAAAGCAGTTGTCATACCAAAAAAAGCAGCTACCCACATCCAAAAAAGTGCACCAGGGCCTCCAACAGCAATAGCCCCTGTCACTCCGACGATATTACCTGGTCCCACGCGCATTGCGAGTCCTAGCATAAATGCACTTAATGAGCTGACACCATTCTTTGAGGGTTGTTTGCTTAAAATGATGCGAACAGATCGTTTAAAACTCATTAAAGCAATAAAACGCGTTTTAAAGGTAAAAAATATACCTACGGCAAAAAGCACAATAATAGGCATTGCAAGTTCACCTAAAATGGGTATGCTGGCATACCATGTGAACTGAGTAGGAAAAGCCCATATATAATCAGAAAAAATCCTGATCCCATCAAACATTTCATTAACAGCATTAAAAAATTCGTTCATAAGTAGGTCGTTCCAGATAGTTTTTACTTTAATTATTATACGGTAAGGTTAAGATTTTTTATGTAAAGAGATATCCCTTAGGAAACTGCCTGCTCTAAACTCATAAAATGGTTCAACGTTTTGAATCATAAATTGACTGATTGCACAATTTGGTAAGATTTCAGCTATATCAAGAATATCTTCGATTTTAATATACTCAATTAAATCCTCTCCTATTTCTTGAGCTATTGTATCTATAGTATTGCCCTTATTTTTTACAATCAATTCTATCCCCAATAAAAAACCTTTTTCTTCTTCGATCGCCTCACTAGTTAACTTGGATTCAAAACCGATTAAATATGCTTTTTTAATATTGCGCATATTTTTCAGTTTTGTCATCGCATGAGAAAGCAAAGCCTCTGGTTTTTCATCTAATACAAAAAAGCGTGTAGGACCAATCATAGTATTTTTAATAATAGCTGTATTAGTCCCTTGAAGTAAATTTAAAATTTCTTCTTTATAAAATAATTTGCTGACTTGTGATGTGGGATTTAATACCAACGTCTGCTCTAACGTCAAAAGGAACAGTTTTTTAGCTGGTATTTTTATTACTTTTACTTTCAAAGAGTTATTTGCCGCATTATCAATTCCGCTCAAAGCCGATAAAGCCTTTTCTTCGGAAGAAAAAAAGGCAATCGCATCAATTTGATGTTCTAATTGCCAATGATATAGAGATAAATAGTCATTTTCGTCACTTTCACTATCAGTTGCTAGAACAAGCGTGTAGATAACTGAATTTAGGACTTCTTGATGAAATACATTCATTAAAGAGTTATCTTCATGTACTTTCATCATCAACTCGTGCAGTGCATCCTTAGAATTAAGCATTGTGCCTCTTATTTAAGCTGTTTGGTTCAAACTAACAAGAAAATCCGCAAGGGTTCTTATCCCAATACCCGTCGCTCCGGCAGCCCAACCATCGACTGCGGCTTTTCGATAGGTTGCTGAGCAATCTATGTGTAACCAATTCTCTTGATATTCCTCAACAAAATAGGAAAGAAATGCTGCCGCAGTGCTAGCTCCGGCAGTATGGGCTCCGCTGTTAGTATTACTTATTTTTGCGAAACTTGATGGGAAGTGCTCACGATGAAAAGACGCGAGAGGTAAACGCCAGAAAGCTTCGTATTGCGTTTTAGCATGAGACAGAAGATTGTTTACCATCGCATCATCAAAACTAAATGCTGCGTGATAATCATTACTCAATGCAACTTTTGCCGCACCAGTCAAAGTAGCACAATCGATGATATATTTAGGTTTAATTGCAGATGCATCAATTAAACCATCGGCTAGAACCAATCGTCCCTCAGCGTCTGTGTTTAATACTTCAACAGTGACTTCATTTCTATATTTTATGACATCACCCAATTTAAAGGCCTTGCCGCTTACCATATTATCAGCACAACAAATGATAAGTTGCACTCTCTCCTTTAACCCCAAAAGTATAGCTAAAGCTAGAGAGCCTGCTACCATAGCAGCTCCCCCCATATCAGATTTCATTGATTCCATAAATTGGCTCGGTTTTAAGCTATATCCACCGGTATCAAAAGTGATGCCCTTGCCAACTAAACAAGCAGCAGTGGTGGTACTTTCTTCGCGGCTAGGATTAAAATCTATCTTTAAATAGACCGGTTCTCGATAAGATCCCTTGCCTACAGTGTACAAACCCGTGTAACCTTTTTCTAAAAGCGCTTGACCAGAAATTTTTTCGTATGAGATATGATCACCTGCCGTTGCTTCCAATAGTGCAAGGCACTTATTAGCTAATTCATCTGGACCAAGCGTATCGGAAGGTTCATTAATTAGATCTCTCGTCCAACCAGAAATTTTTATTAACGAGGAGAGTTTTTGGCGTGTAGCTTCATCTAAACTGGCAAACGTTATCTCTATTTCATTTTTAGGATTATAATAACCTTGCCAAAAAGAAAAACTCTTTTCCAAGTCCCAATCTTCACCAACCAATTTCGCACTGCGAATTCCTTGTGTTTCAAGTTGCCTTGCCACTTTGCGAATAATGTTTAGCTGTGATAGAAGATCATTTGATTGATTTAAATGAATTAAAGCCACGACCTCATTTTCTAAAGGTGAAAAGCTAAGCTTTGCATCTTTTCCATAACCTAGAAGAGCCGGTTCATATGTTATTTTTATGGTGATAGTTGAAGCGCTCATATGTAATTATCCTATCTATTTTGAATTTGTTTTAACATGACATAATTGTAACTCACTTTGTTTTAGAAATTCTAACACCATACAATCGTTTGGTAAATCGCTCAGTAACTCACAGGCATCCATAACATAAAATATTCCTTAGCCTATATACGCACTAAGAAGAATTTTACGGCAAAAAGCTTATATTTGTGTTATAATTACCTATTAGTTAGAACAAAAATAAAGTATTGATTCATTTGAATATTCGTTAAAATACTGCGGTTTATTACATAACTATCGATACTTTAGCCGTTTAAAATAACGTTGTATACGAAGAGAGAAAATTGAATGTCAAATTATGATTCTTCAAGCATAAAAGTTCTTAAAGGGCTTGATGCTGTTAGAAAACGCCCTGGTATGTATATTGGTGACACAGACGATGGAACAGGCCTACATCACATGGTTTTTGAGATTGTAGATAACTCAATAGATGAAGCACTTGCAGGCCATTGTAGTAATATCCTTGTTACTATTCATTCTGATAACTCTGTTTCTGTCGAAGATGATGGCAGGGGTATGCCTACAGGTATTCATGAAGAAGAAGGAATCTCTGCAGCCGAGGTCATTATGACAGTTCTTCATGCAGGCGGAAAATTTGATGATAACTCATATAAAGTTTCAGGTGGATTACACGGTGTCGGGGTATCTGTTGTAAATGCTCTGTCTCAAAAACTGCAATTAACAATCAAAAGAGAACAACAGGTTCATGAAATGTTTTTTGAACATGGTGTTCCCGTTGCACCACTTAGTGTTATAGGGCAAACAGAACAAAAAGGCACTCGTGTCAGATTCTGGCCTAGCTACGATACCTTTACCAATAATAATCAATTTGAATATGATATTTTAGCTAAAAGATTACGTGAGCTTTCTTTTTTAAATTCTGGTGTCTCTATAAAGCTTTTAGATAAAAGAGATGGCAGAGAAGAACACTTTTTATATGAAGGCGGCATTAGGGCATTTGTTGAACATTTAAGTAAAAATAAAACACCTGTCCATCAAAATGTATTTTATTTTTCTCATGAAAAAGATGATATCGGCGTAGAAGTTGCATTACAGTGGAACGATGGATTTCAAGAAAATATCTATTGTTATACCAATAATATACCACAACGTGATGGGGGCACCCATCTTGCTGGCTTTCGTTCTGCAATGACGAGAACCCTCAATAGCTATATTGAAAATGAGATCACTAAAAACCCTAAAAATAAAATCAGTGCATCAGGCGATGATTCTAGAGAAGGATTAATCGCTGTTATTTCTGTCAAAGTACCCGATCCTAAATTCTCTTCTCAGACAAAAGATAAATTAGTCTCTTCTGAAGTTAAAACAGCAGTAGAAACATTAATGAATGAGAAACTGAATGACTATTTACTAGAACACCCTAATGATGCCAAAATCATAGTCAATAAAATTATTGATGCAGCAAGAGCAAGGGAAGCCGCTCGTAGAGCAAGAGAAATGACTAGACGCAAAGGCGCACTAGATCTCGCTGGACTGCCAGGTAAACTAGCTGACTGCCAAGAAAAAGATCCTGCCCTCTCAGAGTTGTATCTTGTGGAAGGGGACTCAGCGGGTGGCTCAGCCAAACAAGGGCGAAATCGTAAAAATCAAGCTATTTTGCCTTTAAAAGGTAAGATTTTAAACGTTGAAAAAGCACGATTTGATAAGATGCTCTCTTCGCAAGAAGTAGGTACCTTAATAACAGCTCTAGGTTGTGGTATAGGTAGGGATGAATATAACCCTGATAAATTAAGATATCATAGCATCATCATAATGACAGATGCCGATGTTGATGGTTCACATATTCGTACATTATTACTTACCTTTTTCTTCCGCCAAATGCCAGAATTAATTGAGCGTGGTCACGTGTTCATAGCGCAACCGCCACTATACAAAGTCAAACGGGGTAAGCAAGAGCAATATATAAAAGATGATGAAGCCATGGAAGAATATCAAGTCTCCATCGCCCTTGATGGTGCTTATCTATACTATTCACCAGATGCACCCGCATTGTCTGGTGAACCGCTTGAAAAATTAGTTAAAGAATATTATTCCATAGAAAAAATGTTCGATAGAATGGAAAGAAGTTACCCAAGACATTTATTAAACCGTCTTATCTATTCTCCAAAATTAAATGTCTCAGAATTATCGAATGAACCGTTGGTAAAAACTTGGATTGAATCTTTAACTGAAACGCTTAACCAAACAGAAACTCAAGGAAGTACTTACTTTTGTGATGTATCATATAACAAAGAAAGGCAAACCTACGAGCCAAAGATTCGTATTAGAACCCATGGTGTTGATAACGACTACACACTAGACAGTGATTTCTTCCAAAGTACAGAGTATGAAAAACTGAGTCATTATGGAGAATCTGTAAGAGACTTAATTCAAGAGAATGCCTATGTCGTCAGAGGTGAGCGTAAAGCGAATATTGGTAGTTTTAACGAAGCCTTAGATTGGTTAGTTAAAGAATCAAAACGTGGTTTAACAATCCAGCGTTATAAAGGATTAGGAGAAATGAACCCAGAGCAACTTTGGGAAACTACAATGGATCCGACTTCAAGAAGAATGCTTCAAGTTACCATTAAAGATGCAATCGCCGCGGATGAAATATTTACCACACTTATGGGAGATGAAGTTGAACCCCGCAGAATCTTTATAGAAGATAATGCGCTTAAAGCAATGAATGTTGATATTTAATTCTTTCCTCTTAGCCTTATTGATAACTTTTTCAATAAGGCTAAATATGATGAACCCCTCTCTTTGCAAATCAACTGCCAAATTGACTTTTTTCTTCGAGTTCTTCAATTACTTCTTATAATTTATAATATTTAAATGTTACATTTTTATTTAAATGCCAACAACTTTGTATTTTTTTTATAATAGTGTGAATTGTTTCACAGGCTCTTCTTTTTTTTCTTTACTAAAGTTATACTTAAAACTTACAATACTTTAACTTTCACATAAGCTGAAAGTGTTTAGACATTAAACATATGTTGTTCCAAAAGGCACTACGATTTGTAAATGCTATCATATGTACGATCAAAATGAACAGAAATGATATAGCACTTCTTTAATTACCTGCTTATTCTACTATAAACGATTTTAAGGGAACTTAAGCAAGGTTTGTGTGCTCAAAATACAAAGTAATGACCATGTTTTTAAATCAATTTAATTAGGGAGTCATCATGCTGTCAAAAATAAATCCCAGGCTTTATGTTGTTGGATTGGGGATTATCTTACCTATTATTTTAATTATGTTGGGTAAAACTGAAGGTGATGGGCCGCCCAAACCAGAATGTGTTGCTCCAGCTTCTCCAGGCGGAGGTTTTGATCTAACTTGCAAACTAGCGCTTGAAGGATTTGATGAACTTTCTTTGAGTGAAAAATCATTGCGAGTAACTTATAAACCCGGCGGTGTAGGTGCTGTTGCCTATAATGCGATTGTCAGTAATTACCCACGAGATCCTAACCTGATTGTTGCCTTCTCATCAGGCTCACTTTTAAACATTGCCCAAAAAAAATTCGGCAAATTTAATGAGAATGATGTGAGATGGCTTGCGGGAATTGGTGTTGATTATGGGATGGTTGCAGTGAAAGCTGATTCTGATCTTAAAACATTGGAAGATTTAGCGATTGCTTTAAAAAAAGACCCTAAATCCATTTCATTTGGCGCAGGTGGTAGTGTCGGTGGGCAAGACTGGATGCAAGTTGCCTTGATGACTAAATCTATTGGAATCAATCCAAAAGACATGAAATATGTTGCTATGGAGGGTGGAGGTGAAACTATGACGAATTTACTTGGAGGGCATATTGATGTCATGAGCGCAGGTATTGCAGAGGTTTTACCTTATCTAAAAGATAAAAAAGTACGTGTACTTGCAGTCTTTGCTGAAGAAAGATTAAAGGGATCATTTAAAGATGTTCCTACTGCTATAGAGCAAGGTTATGACGTTAGATGGCCGGTGATGCGTGGATTTTATACACCTAAAGATATCAGCGACAAAGAATTTGAGTGGTGGAAAAATAATTTTGATAAATTACTGGCTTCACCAGAATTTGCAGAACTAAGAGAGTCTAGAGATCTTCTTGAATTTAATAAAACCGGTGAAGATCTAGACAAATTTGTTAAAAATCAAGTGAACGAAATGCGACAACTTTCAATCGATTTCGAACTTATCAAATAATGTAAATTTAATTTAAGGAACTTTTATGCGCATCATTGATAGATATGTATACATTATACTTCTTATTGTCGTTACATTATTATTTATTGAAGCATTCAATTTTGTAACTGATATATCTTATGACAGTATAGGAGCCAATACTTTTCCGATACTTATTATGGGTTTGCTAATTGTTACTCTAATTTTATTGATTTTAAAACCTAAAAAATTTTATGATTCTTGGAATTTAGATAAAGAGCAATTCAAAAAAACGGCTTATCTCATTCTTGCACTTTTTGGCTACGCCCTCTTTTTTGTTTCTTTGGGCTTTATTATCAATACCATCATTTTTATTGGTTTAATTTCCATAATATTTGGTGCAAATAAAATCGATGCCTTTTTGGCTTCAACAACAATGGGGCTTTATAGTTTCATAATATTCGACAGAATATTTGGTGTTGTTATGCCACTAGGCCCATTAGCGACAATTATACCGTAATTTAAAGGATCACATTTATGGAAGTGTTAAGTTTCTTAATGGATGGGTTCGCTGTTGCACTCACTCCTCAAAATATTTTTATCGCCTTTATTGGTGCATTCTTAGGTACTATAGTGGGTATGTTACCTGGCCTTGGTCCTATAAATGGTGTTGCATTGCTTCTCCCTTTTGCTTATTCAATTGGTTTGCCTGCTGAAAGTGCATTAATTTTACTTGCTGCTGTGTATCTAGGGTGCGAGTATGGGGGCAGAATTTCAGCTATCCTTATCAATGTCCCTGGAGATGCTGCAGCAATTATGTCAACCTTAGATGGCTATCCTTTGGCTAAAAAAGGCAAAGCGGGTGTTGCATTGTCAATCTCTGCGGTAAGTTCTTTTATTGGTAGTACAATTGCCACGATAGGAATTGTTATTTTTGCTCCTTTGCTAGCAAAATGGGCTATCGCTTTTGGTCCTGCTGAATATTTTGTTTTAATGGTATTTGCTATGTCCTGCTTAAGTGGTCTGGTCTCTGAAAGCCCTCTTAAGACGCTTTTTGCTACACTTATTGGATTAGCTCTTACAATTCCTGGCGTAGATGCTGTAACTGGTGTGTATCGTTATACGTTTGATATGGTCAACCTAAATGAAGGCATTGAGTTTGCGACCATCGTAATAGGTTTTTTTAGTATCAGTGAAGTATTACTGCTTCTTGAACAAACAAAAACTGGCCAACAAGCCGTTGAAAAAACCGGAAAAATGTTTTTCTCATTAAAAGAATTGCTGTTTAGCTTAGGGACCGCTTTTAGAAGTGGGTTTATTGGCTTTTTTATTGGTGTATTACCTGGAGCAGGGGCGACTATTGCTAGTGCGCTGGCTTATACCTCAGCTAAACAAATTGCCGGAAAGAATGGTGAGTTTGGTCAGGGAGATTTAAGGGGTATAGCAGCTCCAGAGGCTGCAAATAATGCTTCTGCCTGTGGTTCATTTATCCCTATGCTGACATTAGGTATTCCAGGTTCGGGGACTACTGCTGTGATGATTGGCGCTCTTGCCCTTTATAAAATCACCCCCGGACCTCAGTTATTCACGGAGAATCCTATCATTGTATGGAGTTTAATAGCGTCTTTATTTGTAGGAAACATAATTCTATTATTCTTGAATCTTCCTCTGGTAGGTTTTTTTGCGAAAATACTTACTGTGCCGAGACATTATTTAATACCTATCATCACTATGGTCAGCTTTGTCGGGGTATTTGCTATTCATAGTACTGTTTTTGAATTAATGTTAGCCTTTGGCTTGGGCGTATTTGGCTATATTCTACGTAAAATGAATATTCCGCTCTCGCCTCTTATTCTGGCCTTTGTCTTAGGTGAATTATTAGAAAATAACCTACGCAAAGCCATGTCAATTTCAGATGGCGATACAAGTATTCTTTGGGGAAGCAATATTACCATTGGGCTATGGATAATGACTGCTTTTATGATCTTACTGGCTATAAGAAAGATTTTTAAAAAGAAATAATGGCCTATTTTAATTTGTAGTAACCAAACTGAGGATATTCTTTTAGGATATCCTTTTTTTGTGCGTGAATAACAACAAATATGTTACAATCAAAACATCTTTTCGTTACGATTCAACTATTTTAATGGAGCCTATTTTGGATATTAGACGCAAATTTAGAATTGATAAGTTAGTCAATGCCCTACAAAATCAAGATAAAATGAAAATAAGTGAAGCGGCTGCCCTTCTTGATGTCTCAGAAATGACTATTAGAAGAGATATTAACTCAGATCAAAAACTCCTAAAGTTACTTGGTGGGTATATTGTTTGCAGTATTTCTTTAAATCAATCCCAAAATAATTTCTATTTTCTCAGTGAGCAAGAAAACAAAAATGTTGCCGCAAAAAGAAATATTGCTAAAAAAGCGGCTACCCTTGTTAATGCAAACGACACTATATTTTTTGACTCTGGTACCACAATTCCTTTTATTATTCATGAAATAGATGATTCTCTTCCATTCACAGCAATATGTTACAGTCTTCACGCTTTTCTTGCATTAAAACAAAAGCCTAATTGTCGAGTAATACTTTGCGGGGGAGATTTTAAATCCAGTTCTCATGTTTTCATACCGACATTGACACATAATGAGATTTCCTCAATATATACTAATAAGGCATTTATTTCAGCTGCAGGGGTGTGCGTGGCTAAAGGAGTGACTACTTGGGTGATTGATGAAGTAAAAGTTAAACAAATGGCAATGGACAACACAGAGTATTCTATACTCGTTGTTGATGATGAAAAATTTGATAAGGTAAGACCAGGTTATTTTGCAAGATTAGATGAATTTGATGCGCTGATTACTAATCTTCTAACATCAACAGACATAAGCCATTATCTTTCACAATCGCATATTCAAGTAGATATTACCAGTAAATAAGGTTGTGTTATATTATTGTGAGAACCCAGTAAAATAACATCAAAACTCGCCATAAATGTTAAAATAAGAACATTTAAAATAAGAATACACAAAAAAATAGTGACTCCTGGCATAGTTTATCATTTATTCACAAGAAATCTGTTTTAATCCAGATAGTGTGTTACAATAATGACAAAAATAAGGTGGTTTTCTCTTTTTATGATATAATTTTAACATCAAAATTAATTTATTATCTTTCCTAGACGAGGTATGCTTATGAAACGTGTCATTATTTTACTTTTAGATTCATTTGGTATTGGTGCAACGCCTGACGCACATTTATTTTCTGATGAAGGCTCAAATACTCTAGGGCATATTGCAGATCATTTTGATCATCTGTTCCTTACAGGAAAACGATCTACTCCACTTAACATTCCAAACCTTAATCAATTAGGACTTGGATTGGCTGCTAAAGAAGCATGTGGCTCCTACCCAAGAGGTTTAAGTTTTATCACATCCCCTATTGGTTCTTATGGCTACGCAAAAGAAATTTCTTCTGGTAAAGATACTCCCTCAGGCCACTGGGAAATTGCGGGTGTCCCTGTTTTATTTGATTGGGGTTATTTTAAAGAACACACAGATAGCTTTCCAAAAGAATTATTAGCTACGATATGCCAAAAAGCTGGACTCAATGGCTATTTAGGTAATTGCCATGCATCAGGCACTACAATACTTGAGGAGCTGGGTGAAGAACATATTAGAACAGGTTACCCAATATTCTATACATCAGCAGATTCTGTATTCCAAATAGCGTGTCATGAAGAACATTTTGGATTAGAAAAACTATATCATTTATGTCAAATAGCAAGAGAAGCGCTCGATGAAGGAAAATACAACATAGGTAGAGTTATTGCTCGTCCATTTATTGGAGAACCTTGCAATTTTTCAAGAACGGGCAATAGAAAAGATCTTGCTGTACTTCCCCCCTCTACAACTGTTCTAGAAAAATTATCGACTGAAAAAACTGGTGAAGTTGTATCCATTGGAAAAATTGCAGATATTTACGCACATGCTGGCATCACAAAAAAAATAAAGGCAAATGGCTTAAATGAATTATTTGATGCCACATTAGAAGAGATGAAAGTTTCAACCAAACCTGATACCCTGATTTTTACTAATTTAGTCGATTTTGACTCTGTTTATGGTCATAGAAGGGATGTTCTTGGTTATGGTGAAGCACTTGAGTGGTTCGATAATAGGCTACCTGAAATTCTTAGCGCACTGAATGAAGACGATTTATTAATCATTACAGCAGATCATGGTTGCGATCCTACTTGGCCTGGAACAGATCATACGCGTGAGCATATTCCTGTTTTACTTTACAGCAAAAGTCTCCCTCCAAAAGCATTAGGTCTTAGTGATACTTTTGCTGATATAGGACAAACAATTTCTACGGTATTTAACCTATCGCCTATGCAACATGGTAAGTCACTATTATAAATCATACAGGGGCCTTGATTTATCCAGCCCCCTAAATGGGCATCAAAATATAATATAAAATCAATTTTGGAGAGTCTATGACAGACAATGCTATAAAAGTTCAGAATGATACCTCACCAGTGTCTGAACTTAAATTTAAAATTCCTGATAAAACAAAGAAAGAACGACTGTTCCATGCAATTATGTTTGAAACCATAGCACTTATTCTTTGTGCTCCTGCACTCGCCTTGATTATGAATAAATCTTTATTCACTTCTGCAAGTTTAACTTTAATGAATGCAGCTTGTGCTATGGTGATGAACATTGTCTTCAACATTATTTTCGATCACTTTGAAAAAAAAATTGGATTCACAAAAAATTTCAAGGTTCGAATGTTACATGCCTGCTTATTTGAAATTAGTTTGTTAAGCTTAATTGTGCCACTAGGAGCTTTGCTACTTAAAATATCTTTGTCGGCTTCTTTTGCCATGAATGTAGGATTAATCTTCTTTTTCTTACCTTATACCTATATCTATAATTTAGCTTTTGACACTTTACGCTATAAATATTACCTGAAAAAATTCCAGACGAATTAATCTTCCTTGATTATACTAGGGCACTCTTAACGTGTAACGTGTAACGTGTAACGTGCTTTAGTATAACTAATAAGGATAACTTAAAAGCGATCTACTCCAAAACTGATTGCTAATAATACATAATTATGGCAGAAGTTAATTAGTTTAATTTAAATGCTGTTTTATAAGTTTTATATCTTACATACCGCTGTTCAAAAATTGATTGATTGGTGTGTTTCTTATCATTATTTAACTTTAAGTTATTGACATAATAACGAAAAAATAATCCATTATGACTTTTTGGATGATGATTATGCATTTCGATAATGTTGACGTATATGATTATGGGCATTTTGAATTGGTTGCTGGTTTTATTAAACAGGTTGGGTTAATTGACTATGCCATGCCTAAAACTGAGCCATGCCATGTAAGTCATGGTCAAGCAGTTGCAACAATGTTGCTTAATGCGCTAGGATTTTATTCTCAGCCCTCTATTTAGTTCCTGAATATTTTTTGATAAACCGATTGATTTACTGATTGCGCCAGGGATCTATAGTGAACACTTGAATGATGATGTCTTAGACCGTACCTTAAATGCTGTATGTAGGTTTATTATTCAGATGAATTTAAAGAGTAAAAGAGTATAACATTTTTATAAACATGGATAACAGATAACTTAGAGAACATCAGTAGACAGTACTTTAAATCGATGGAATAGGCTCAATGACAGCACTTTTGTTATATTTCTCAATCTTATTGCCTATGATATTGTTCGTATTCCTAATTGTCTCAGAATTTTCAGCCTTAATAAGCTGATTCATTTCATTTTTAGGAGACTCAATAAGGTTACCCGCTTGTTCAGAAGAAATTGACTCACCATTAGCTTTTATTTGCTGTAAGAGTTCTAATGACTCGGTGTTGAGTGGCTCCTCTTGAGCTTTTTCATTATTCACCGTTGTTGAAGGATCATTCATAGCATTTGAACTTTCAGAAGAGGTAGCCCCCATACTTTCTAAAATGATACGCATCTCATCATTAGCTGGTGTGGTTAAAGACTCAAATCGATTAGTACTTGAACTAAAAGAGTTCATTTGATTCGGTTGAATTTGCGGGCTTTGCACTGCATTTTGGCGAGCTAATATCATATCGACTGGGTTAGCTCCCTTAGCAGATACCTGAGGAGCTGGGTTTCTTGAATTAATTATCGCTTCAGCGGTCGAAATGGACGTCACAGGTTTAATCGCTTTAATTTCTTCAATTTGAGTATCCGCAATCTGACGCCCCGCTTCTGTGACAATGACTTCATAATTAAACTCGACTTGTCTACCTGCATCACTATGATACAAAGGCTTTCTTTTCACTTCGGCAATCTCTGCCGCGTTTCTAATAACGGGTTCACCTACCACAGGTTTATGTGTAGGGTTCACAAGTTTATTTTTCTGAGTCTGTGGTGTTTCGTTCTCTGTGCCAGACGATCGAGTTGAATCGATTGATTGCGCTAATTCTGCTTGAGAAGGTAATCCAGAATTTAGTGGAACTTGATTTGGAAACCGCTGTTTTAAAATATCATAATGTAGCGCTTGAATTTCAATAATTGTCGCAGCGCGAATTTTACACTCCTCTAACTGATTAGAAGAAAGTTTATTAGGATTATAATAAGGACTTATCGGATCAACATACACACAGAAATCATTGCCGCTTTCATTAGCGCTATGAGCATTTAAAGCAACGAGCAATAAAGCTGATTGCAGAGCGAATTTATGTAATATTTTAAGATTAATCATAATATTATATTTAATTTTGGTTTCTGATTTGTTGCATTCGGATCAGAGGATCCGGCCTTGTTTTTCCATCAATGATCGGCTTTGGTAACATGGCATCTTCATTTTGACTCAAAGGCTTATTTGTTTCACTTTGCTTTAATTCACTTTTATCTAGCTCAGAGGCAAAATTCGGTAGTGAAGTATAGTCTGTTGATAATCCATTATTTTTTGGATTAGTGGGGTTGTCTGCCACTTTGTTACTGTTTTTAGTATCGCCAGGATTTACCACTGCTTTTGTGACTGAATTACTGGTCGTAATTGTTTGGTAGTCAGTCTTTGAGTCTAGTACTTCTGATGATTTACTCAGTGATTGAATATTTCTATCTTGTGTTGAATTTGAAATTTCTTCTTTAGCGCTATTTGGTGCGTCAATATTATTTGATACTGAAGATGTTAGATTTCTATTGTCTCTAATTTCCTCACCAGGTTGTAAGCTTCTAGGCGCGTTTAAAAGTGCTTGCTTCTCTTCAGAATTAATTAATGTACCTACTTTACTAGCAATGCCTTCTGCTTGCCTTCTATCAAATTCACGTTGAGCACTTTGAGATAAAAAATGTTGTTGAACCGAATCAGGCCTACCTGCAGGGCTATTATTTGAGCTTGGTTTTCTTACAATGACATTACGTTGAGTCGCGTTATTGGTTTGACTCGTTGATGTAGATTTTTTGGAGTCAGGTAGCTTTGCCAGTGCATTTTCAATAATAGCTTTATTCTCAATAACTAAATCATTATTACTAGTTAATGCTATCACCTCATCTCGTTGCCTATGAATTTGAACTTGCATAGTCTGAACTTGAAGTATTTTTTCAGCTCTATCCCTACAAATTTTAAGTTCAGCAGTCGTAAGTGCGTTAGGATTATAATCAGGGCTTGAGGGATCTACTTTAATACAAAAATTTTCATCACTTGTCTTAGGTGGCATACTACATCCGACAAGAGCAAGAGTCATTGCAACAGCAACAGTCTTAAAAATAACTGAAAAAGCTTGTTCAGATTTCAATCGATGTAAATATGACAAACTGCTCATTAGACACTGTCCTTTTAGCTATTGTAATTTTCTAAAAATTTCCCTTGGCTTATTATAGCATAGCTCGCCGAGTAAATTTTTCTGATTTTTTTATTCAATCTTACAATCGACACTTTAATACAAATCTTTAATATTTATTAATTTATTATTATATGTTTTTAATAGAAGTCTGCTTTATCCTATCCAATTGACCTAATTATCAATTTTCAAGTAACAATTTCTTACATAATTATATGTTTGAATATTTTGTTTTTACTAATCTTTTATTGTTTTAGTGTATTTTTTTGGACACAATCTTATTCGCAACTTTATGTTCTTTAATGATATATTTAAAAACAAGCATTTTTTGAGTTTTTTTTTATTTTTTAATGCTTTTTAGTACTTTCATAATTCATAAAAAATGCGTACTATACGCGCCCTGTTCAGATAAAACGGTTAATTTTCATTCAATGCAAATCGGTCACATTACGTTAAAAAATCAACTTATTTCAGCACCTATGGCAGGTGTCTCAGATAAGCCCTTTAGGGAACTCTGTATTCAGTTTGGGGCTGCATTAGCTGTTTCTGAAATGCTATCTTCAAATCCTGAAGTATGGCGGACACCAAAATCTAAACATAGATTAATTCACGATGATTTTGGAATAAGATCAGTTCAGATTGCTGGCGCCTGCCCTAATGAGATGGCTATTGCAGCGCAAGTCAATCGTTCTCTTGGCGCTGAGATTATTGATATTAATATGGGCTGTCCTGCTAAAAAAGTGAATAAAAAACTTGCTGGTTCTGCTTTATTACAGTACCCACGTTTAGTCGAAAACATATTAAGTTCAGTTGTTAAGGCAGTGGATATTCCTGTGACACTCAAAATTAGAACAGGATGGGATCCATTGAATAAAAATTGTGTTGAGATTGCAAAAATCGCTGAAAATGCCGGTATACAAGCAATCGCTGTACATGGAAGGACTAAAACTTGCCTTTTTAATGGAAATGCTGAATATGACAGCATTAAGCGTGTTAAAGAGGCTGTTAGTATCCCTGTTATCGCTAATGGGGATATTAATTCTGCACAAAAAGCTAAAGAAGTTTTAGCTTTTACTGGAGCTGATGCCATTATGATTGGTCGGGCAGCTCAAGGAAAACCATGGTTATTCCAAGAAATTCTTCATTACTTGGAAACAGGGGAGCAATTAGCGCCTAAGACATTATCTGACATTAAACCTATTGTTTTTTCACATATAAAGAAGATTCATCAGTTTTATGGTGAAGAAAAAGGGTTTAGGATAGCCAGGAAGCATGTGGCTTGGTATCTTGCAGATTACTCTCCTGATGACCTGTTTAGACGTTCTTTTAATACTTTAGATTCTGCGCAAGCTCAACTAGAAGCATTAGAAGTTTTTTTTGAAAACCATTAATATAATAAGAGTTACTACAAATATGTTCGAACAACCCACTAATAATAATGTACTTACTGTCCCTACTTTAAACTCACAAGATCAAGTGACTCAAAAGCCACTTAGAGATTCTGTGAAAATAGCAGTTAAAAATTACCTGGCTCAACTTAATGGACAAGATGTTGAAGATGTATATGAATTAGTCTTATCTGAGGTTGAACGTCCTCTTTTAGATATGGTTATGCAGTACACTCGTGGTAATCAAACGAGAGCTGCTAACATGATGGGGATCAATCGTGGGACATTAAGAAAAAAATTAAAAAAATATGGTATGAATTAAAAAATAGTCATTTGTCAATTTATCATTCGTATATCTTCATAAATCTACAAGATTAGGGTTATGGTGGTAAGTTAACAAAATGAGCTATTTTAATGTTGCCGATTAAATAATTTTTGCTCTACATTTCTTGTTTAACTGTGTTTATTTTTTATTTCGAATAAGCGCAATTAAACAAAGTAGCAAAATTTATAGAAATATTTCTTCTAAAACCAGGCATAAAAAAAGCCAATAATTGTTTCATCATTGGCTTTTTTATGTCTGGTTATTTTTTTAAATTAATATTCAATAATAGCCGTCTTGAGTTTGTTCATCGCATTTTTTTCAAGTTGCCTTACTCGCTCAGCAGAAACACCATATTTATCAGCTAGTTCATGTAAAGTTGATTTATTGTCATCGTCTAACCAACGAGAACGGATAATATCTTGGCTCCTTTCATCTAAAGAAGCCATTGCTTCAATTAATTTATCTGTAGCGGTTTCATCCCAATTATCCTCTTCAATCATAGAAGCAAAATTAGATTGCTTGTCTTCAAGATATAATACGGGTGATTTTATAGAACTCTCACTATTATCATCGTCAGGCGCAATATCAAATGCCATATCAGACGATGCCATACGGGATTCCATTTCAAGAACATCTTTCGTGCTAACACCTAGTTCTTTTGCCACTGTTTCTATTTCATCAGTTGAAAACCAACCCAATCGAGTTTTATTTTTTCTTAAATTAAAAAACAATTTCCTCTGCGACTTAGTGGTAGCAACTTTTACAATACGCCAATTTTTAAGTACATATTCATGAATTTCAGCTTTAATCCAATGAACCGCAAAAGAGATGAGCCTCACACCAATCTCAGGATTAAAACGTTTTACAGCTTTCATGAGGCCTACGTTACCTTCTTGGATAATGTCTGCTTGTGGCAATCCATATCCTGTATAATTTCTTGCAATATGTGCTACAAATTTAAGATGGGATAATACTAAAGTTTTTGCAGCGTCTAAATCTTGATCATAATACCACCGCTCGGCTAATATTTTCTCTTCTTCAGCAGAGAGTATAGGATAAGCATTTGCAGTAGTTAAATAAGTATCGCTATTACCTGATGGGATTAATGCGACCTCTGAATTATGAGTCATAAGAATCCTCCTTTTAATTTATTTACTAGTTAATTAACTAATTTCATTATCTATTCTAACCTGTAACGAAAAATTTACAAGCCATTAAGTGTAATTTTTATTCAGGATTGAAATGCCTTAAATGTTTCACTGTCGTCAACCAAGCAGAAAACCAACCACACATCGCACAAACAAGAATAATAATGAGCATTTCATCAAAACGTAATCCTGTCAAATCAAATTCCGTTTCAAATACGCTTGCCACACTTGATACGGATTGACTCAAAAAGAACATTAAAATCTGAGAAAGCAATACTGCTAGAAAGGCGCCAGAAAAGCCAAACAGTAAGCCTGCATATAAAAATGGCCTCATGATAAACCCATCCGTTGCACCAATTAATTTCATTATATTGATTGCGTCTTTTCTCATTGAAATAGTCAATCGAATACTATTACTAATTACCAGTAAAAGTGCTATGACCATAAGCGTACCAACGAGTAGAGAAATACTCCCCACCAAATCAGTTAATGAAGCCAAGCGAGAAAACCAATTATCATCCGCACGAACATCATCAACACCATTAAGCTTACTCATTCTTTCAATCAAAGTTCTAAGTGATTGACCTGCATCAAAATCAACTTGAGGTGTTACTATAGCTACAGCGGGTAACGGATTTTCTTCAAGTAAATCTAACGCTGTACTGAATCCGGAATAATTTTTAAATTCAGCTAAAGTTTCTTCCCTGGTAAGATAAATCACCTCAGACACCCCCTCAAGGGCTTTTAGATCAGTAATTAATTTATTTACAGCCGAATCAGATAAACTTTTGTCTAAATAGACACTGATCTGTGGTGTAGGATACCAAACACTCGCAGCTTCATTTACATTTTTCCAAATCAGATAGCACAGTGTAGGTAAAGAGATAGAAATGGCTATAACACATATAGTCAATATATTTGCAAAAGGCTTACGTTTAAGATCGTCTAAAGCACTGATCCAACCAAAACGAAACTGCTCGAACATACCAGATTCCATTAATGAAATTCGGCTATGTGATCTATTAGGACCATTTTTTACATTTTTCTTTTTAATCGCTTTCATCTTATTTGCTCTTTAATGAAAAAGTACTATATCAAGAGTTACTTGACTAATCTACCTGATTCTATTCTAAAAGATTTGTGATGGGGTTTTGAGATTAGTTGATGATTATGTGTGACAATTAATACAGTGACTCCCACATGATTAAATGTTTCAAAGACTTCCATAACCTTTTTTGCTGTTTCATCATCCAAATTCCCTGTGGGTTCATCTGCAAGAAGAACTTTAGGCTTATGAACAACTGCTCGCGCTATACCCACTCGTTGTTGCTCACCACCAGATAAAGCAAGGGGATAGTATTTGCCTTTATCATACAGCCCGACCTTATCAAGTGCCGCATTTACTCTTTTTTTAATATCTGATTCATTCACACCGGCAATAATTAAAGGAAGTGCTACATTATCAAACACTGTTTTGTCCATTAATAATTGATGATTTTGAAAAATCATTCCTATTTGGCGTCTTAGAAAAGGGATCTCACTAGAAGGTAGTCTTGATATATCAACCCCATCAAAAAACACATTTCCAGCACTTGGTCTTTCAATACCACAAATCAGTTTTAAAAGTGTACTTTTACCTGCGCCTGAGTGACCAGTCAAAAAAGCTATGTCACCTTGAGCTAGGTGAAAATTAATACTTTGCAGTGCAGGGCGACCACCGCGATAAGCTTTGCTGACTTGTAAGAATCTTATCATATTACTTCCTTACTATTAAAACGTATAAGTGATGAAAAGGTCATTAAAACCAGGGGGTTATTTCTCAAAAAGCGCTTCAATGAACTCAGAGGCATCAAAAGGACGTAAATCATCAATCTTTTCCCCAACCCCAATATATCTTACGGGTATTCTAAATTGATCAGCTAAAGAAAAAATTACTCCGCCTTTAGCAGTACCATCTAATTTAGTCAAAGCTAATCCAGTTAATCCTACTGCTTCATTGAATAATTTTGTTTGGCTCACTGCATTTTGCCCAGTGCTTGCATCTAGTGTTAACATAATTTCATGCGGAGCATTTTCATCTTGTTTCTTAAGTACCCTGACTATTTTTTTAAGTTCATCCATCAGATGTGATTTATTTTGCAGTCGACCGGCAGTATCTGCAATAAGTATATCCACTTTACGTGCTTTAGCCGCCTCTAACGCATCAAATATAACGGAAGCAGAATCGGCCCCTGTATGTTGCGCTATCACTGGGATCTGATTTCTTTCCCCCCACACTTGCAGTTGTTCAACTGCCGCTGCTCTGAATGTATCACCTGCAGCAAGCATCACTTTCTTACCTTCTTGCTGAAATTGTTTAGCTAACTTACCAATTGTGGTTGTTTTACCCACACCGTTCACCCCAACCATTAGAATGACAAATGGCGTGTGTTGAGAAATATTTAAAGGTGATTGTACTGCATTTAAAATATCCGACATCTCGGTTTTTAATTTATCATAGAGAAGGTTCGCTTCTTTTAATTCATTTCTGGAAGCATGGAGAGTCAAATTCTTAATAAGTTTAGATGTAGTTTCAACACCTACATCTGCAATAAGAAGCTGTTCTTCTAACGATTCAAAAAGTTCGTCATCAATTTTTTTACCTGAAAATAACGACAAAAAGCCTTCTCCAATATTTTGTTTGGTTTTTACTAGGCTTTCTTTTAAACGGGTAAAAAATCCTTTTTTCTTTTCGAAACTGCTTTCAATTTCCTTTTCTGTATTGTTTTCTGTATTTGTTATTTCTTCCTTATCAACATCAACAGTATTTTCATCAGTTAAAGAATTAGCACTTAACGATGTTGCAAATCCATCATCTAAATGAGTTTTATCTAAACTGTCTAATGATTGTTGTTGATTAAAGTCATCCGAATCAAATTTTTGTTCTTTCTCATAGTCAACTACTTTATCATTATGTTGATTGCTAATTTGTGTTTGGCTCCAAAGAGATTCAACATGCGATGAATCTAATATTGAGTGCTCATTTCCTTCAACTTTAGGTAAAACATCACTCTTTTTTTCTATCCCTTCAATTTTTTCTATTGCTTCTATTTCAACTATTTCAGTTTCAAATTCAATGGCATGGGAATGTTTATTATCCCAATTACCAGATAGGTCATAAGTTGAGTTTTGATCTGCGTTTGTAGGAGTTATTTCGGTTTCGACATTATGTGGGATTGAATTTTTATCCGTAACTTGTTTTTCAAAATCGGCTTTAATTACTTCTTCTGATATTGTCTGGTTTATGTCGTTGGCTGATTGATTGTCTAATTTATTGTTTAATTCATTGTTTAATTCATTGTTTAATTCATTGGTTAATTCATCGGTTATTCCAGCTCTTGTTTCACTTTTCTTTTCTTTTTTTGAAAACCAAGAGAAAAAACCTTTCTTCTTATCAGTCATGACGCTTCTTTCCTATAATATCTTCTTAAAACACCTCTAGATGATGCTACAAGTAAAGAGATGTCTATAAACCATTATTTTTGTTTTTTTCTAAATCTAAAATATTCTATCATTTATCTTAAAATTAAGCTTGTATATCTATACACATATTCAATTTTTTTCTGCTTTTTAACTTCTCATGCTCGTTTTATTTTATGACGATCACTAAACAATCTGCTTATTAGAATGTTATAATTAGTCTATTCATATTTACTAAAGGGTTGTACTCAATGCGTAATACAAAAAAAGAAGTCAGAACTCATTTCCATTCTGGGTTTGTTCGAATAATTGGTGGCAAATGGAAAGGTAGAAAACTTGAGGTAATTGAAAAACCAGGACTTCGTCCCACAGGGGATAGGATGAAAGAAACTCTATTCAATTGGCTAATGCATGATATTATTGGCAGCCATTGTTTAGATCTTTTTGCAGGCAGTGGTTCACTTGGATTTGAATCAGCATCCAGAGGTGCTGCGAGCGTCACATTAATAGAAAAAGATAAAGCAGTCACGGAAATATTAACAAATAACATTAAAAAATTGGCCTGTGACACAATTATTGCTCTTCAAATCGATGCTTTGGAATACATCAAAGTAGCACCTAAAAAAGCATTCGATATAATCTTTTTAGACCCACCTTTTAATCAAGGCTTACTAGGTAGGCTTTTGTTTGATTTATTACAACAAGGATTTCTGGAGAAAAATGGAATCATCTACTTAGAATCAGAATATACATCGATAATAGAAATACCTGATTCGCTAAACCTCATAAAAGAGAAAATAAGCGGTCAAGTCAGATACCAATTACTTCAGTATGATCCGATTGATTAATTCATTACTAAGGAATAATATTTAATGAAGATATTACTTACCGGTGCCAAAGGACAACTTGGCCAATGCATTCAACAAGCCTTTCCCAAACATTGGTCTCTTGTTGCTTATGATTCAAAAGCACTTGATATTACCAATAGAGAACAAGTCTATCACACAATTACAAAAGAGATGCCTGATGTCATCATCAATGCTGCCGCCTACACTGCGGTGGATAATGCTGAAGAGGAAGTAGATAAAGCCTTTGCTATCAACGAAAAAGGTATTTTAAACCTAGCTCAAGTAGCTAAGTTATGTGGAACGAAAATGATTCATATCTCAACGGATTATGTATTTGATGGACTCTATTGCGAAGCGTATACAGAAGAAATGCAAACAAACCCCCAATCGATTTATGGTCAGAGTAAACTCGCAGGCGAACAGAGTTTAATTTCCTCAATAGACAATGCGATTATCATCAGAACCGCTTGGGTTTTTAGTGAATTTGGCCAAAATTTCTTTTTAACTATGCGCCGGCTTTTTAATGAAAGAGATGCATTGAGTATTGTTGGAGATCAAATAGGTAATCCCACTTATGCAGGTGACTTAGCAAGAGCAATAATTGCGTCAATTGAAAAAGAGATTCCAGCAGGTATTTATCATTACTCAGGCAATCAATCTGTTAGCTGGTATGAATTTGCTCAATATATATTAGATAACTGCTCTGATAAGATAAAAACGCGAGTAAAACTTTCTAAAATAACATCTAATGAGTACCCCCAAAAAGCCAAGCGACCGCAATTCAGTAAACTCTCTAATAGCAAATTATCAGCGCTTGGAATAGCGCCTTCTGATTGGAAATTAGCCGTGCAAAAATTAAGCGGTAATATCGTTTAAGAAATTTCCTGCATTAAGCCAAAAACATATACAACATTAGTGTTAAGGAAGCCTTGGATTAATAGCCAACTTCCTTAAGCCAAACAATATCCACTATTTATTTGTCCATGTCTGAATTTAATTTTCTTGTTTTTTCCCATACATTGCTTCTAATTGCCAAAAAGAGAGTGACTAATAAAATAAAAAGCAGATAAAAAAATAAAGCAACATAATAAAGTGCAAAAGAGGTTTCACTTTTTATATTCAATTTTAATTGTGCGCTCCATTTATCTTCAGTTCCTTCTAGCCTGTCCACCTTGGTTACATACGCCTTGATATTAATAGGTAATGGGTGTGCAAAAAAATCAAATCCTTCTTTACTCAATTGATTGCTTTGTTCTAAGGTATCTGGTTCGAAAATAACTTCAAAAAAGGGATTAAAATTAAAAATACTTTGCATATTAGGTAGAAAGATGAGATCACTTGGCAATACGAATTCATTTGAAACGGGCAACGTAGCGTAATGTATATGCAGTGACTCAAAATAGTTATCTTTTTTCGAAGTATCTGATGTGCGATTGTCTGATCCCTCGTTATCTGAAGGTGCAATGGGTATTTGAAGAGTATCACAATACACATTTTGGCTTGTGGCATTACATTGAACTCGACTATTAAATTGCACAATATCAAAAGGTTGGGGAATAAAATTAGCAAGATTAGCCTCATTAAGAACAATTGGATCAGGATTAAGATACCAATTAACTATGTTAAAATAATTATTATTTTTAACCCAAAAAGACTCTTGAGGGTCTAGTGCCGGCCGTATTTGATACAAAGTCAACAGTGTTAATAAGAACAAACAAAGGTTGAATACCATCTGTAGGCGTGTTATTTTTTTTTTCTCTCTTTTTTGATCGTCTCCTTGAGATAATTCATGAATTCTTATTACTTCGCGACTATGCTTTAATACCTCAAAGGTATAAACCGTATTCAAGCGAGTTTGATCTTCTAAATTGGTAAGATTAAATAATAAATTTAAAGGACCTGCAAAAGAAACTTTAGGATGAACTCTTAGCATACCTCGAATCGTTATCACCTGCTCATCTGTAAATTTTCCCAAGGGGATCTCATTTATTCTTACAAGCAAGAGTATAAAAGCAAAAGCACTCAACACTACGGCAAAAACACTTTCAGAACGCATCATCAATATACAGAACAAAGCAGTTATCGCCCAAGAACCCCATCTTGGTTTATAAAAAGGCAAATTTAACTGCTTTAACTCTGATGATGTCAAATCCCGATAATTTAAAATATGCCACTTCGGCGCTTTGGCTAACTCTTCTCTTTTAAATAATTTGACAGGCGCTGCGTACTCACTCGCTAATCGATGGGGTATGTCCCCTAATTGCTCCTCTTCAATAAATAAATCAATCTCTTGTTGTCTTTTTTCAATTTCACTTAAAGGGAATTTTAATGAATTTAAATTCGCAATATCGATGCCATTAACCTGGATGATAAATGCTTTTTGATTAAATAATATGAATTGGAAATGATTTTCTTCACTATATTGGACTTTGACTAAATAATCTTCGTGAGGGTGAGATCTTACAATAAAAGTAGACGGATTGAGATAATCAAATGTTTTAGCAACAATTAAGGCTGGCATAGTTTCGAAGATATAATTATTGGCTGAAACACTGTTAGTCTGCACTCTTTTATTGCCTTCACTATCATAATTTAGAGGACCAGAAAAAAAAGATCCCACGCCCTCATAAACAGTAAAATCGATTTCTACTATTTCCTGGTTTATACCATCTAATTGTATAAATAGTGCATGGATAGCAGATTTTAATTCCTCATCCAAGATTTTTTTCGTGAGGTGTATCTCAGGATATTCAATTATATTTATCATGTTATTATCGTTTCTATTATTTATGGTATGCTAATCAAACGAGCCGTTCATTTAATCTTTTGCTTATTTTACTTAGGAGATCACTATGCCAAACGATCCACTTAGATCCTATAAAACCTTTTATCCAAAACTGACTGAAACAACGTATGTAGATCCCTCAGCTGTTGTCATAGGTGATGTTACCCTCGCGGAAGATGTCAGTATTTGGCCTTTAGTGGTGATCAGAGGGGATGTAAACTCTATTGATATAGGGCAGCGAACAAACATCCAAGATGGCAGTGTCTTACATGTCACACACCGTTCATTAGATGCCCCTGAAGGTAATCCCTTAATCATCAAAGATAACGTAACAATTGGCCATAAGGTTATTTTACATGGTTGTACAATTGAAAGTCACGTACTGATTGGAATGGGGACCATTATTTTAGATGGTGCTGTAATTGAATCAGAGGTAATAGTCGGTGCAGGCTCTCTTGTTACCAGCAATAAACGACTTGAAAGTGGCTTTTTATATATGGGGCAACCAGTGAAAAAAATCAGGCCACTAACACAGGACGAAATAAAGCACTTAAGCTACTCTGCTGATAATTATGTCAAATGGAAAAACGATTATTTAATTTCCAAAAAATAATCGCTATCTATTATGATTGGCTACAATACATTTTTGACTTGCGCAAGCACTTGTTTGGCATCCGGCATAACGCCATGCCAGGCTTTAAAGGCTAAGGCAGCTTGATAAACTAACATCCCAAGACCATCAGCTAGATGATTGCATCCCTTGTCACGATAATACGCTAAAAATGCCGTATCTGTTTTTGCATAAAACATATCATAAAAAGCAGTTTGTGAATTAAAAACATTACCTGGTAATTTGAGAACTTCACTTGATAAACTAGAAGCAGTTGCATTAATGATAATATCAAATGCACTTTGTTCTGCAGTTAAATCTTCCAGTGAAAGCACGTTTAACTCTCCAAAGTCAGATTGATAATAAGTCGATCCCTTGAAGCGTTCAACCATTTCTATTGCTTTTTGATATGTTCGGTTGAAAATACTTACCTTGGTATTATACTCTAAAAGAGGTAAGATTGTTCCTTTAGCTGCTCCCCCTGCCCCCAACAAAAGGATTCTGCTCCCCTCAGCGATCCATTTTTTTTCATTTAAATCGCATAAAAGGCCATACCCATCGGTATTATCACCTAAAAGTTTTCCCTCTTTTGTTTTTATGATAGTGTTTACAGCCCCTGCCGCTAGTGCACTGTTTGTATGATCATCTACTAATCTAAATGCCTGCTCTTTAAATGGTACAGTGACATTAGCTCCTTTACCTGCTTGCTTAAAAAAATTAAGTGTAAAGTCATCAAAATGTTCTAATGGCACTAATGCTTTATCATAAACATGTTCAATTCCTGTTTGCTTGGCAAATAACGAATGAATCAAAGGTGATTTTGAATGTTCAATTGGGTTACCTAATACTAGAAAAAAAGGGGGGGTTTGTGGCATGAGCTCGTTCTCCTAAAATAAATATCTTTTAAATCATTACATTAAAAATATAGCTGTATACGTTAACATAAAAAAAAAGTATACTACACAGTTATGAGTAAGGATAATATTATTCTTATTCTCTTTTTTTCTTTGGATATGTATTGACAAGGAATGGTAGCGCATTGACTGACTCTAAATTTTTTCATCCATTAGGGCAGTCCTTATCTCGTAGTTGCTAGCTCCTAGAATATTTTGCGCTGCATGCTGGTCATACCAAAAAGGTTGTAATTTATGTCACAAAACACTCATAAATCAAACGAAAGTTCTAAATACGCACAAGACGTATACCCTAAGCTAAAGCTCTCTTTTTTCCACCCTAAATACTGGGGACTTTGGCTGATGATAAGTTTTTGGTACTTATTGCTTCTTTTACCTTATCCTATTTTATATCGGATAGGTAAAGCTTTGGGCCGCTTCTTATTTAGATTACGAAAAAAAATAAAAACTATCGATAGGCGTTTAAAAATAGCTGAACGCAATCTCGTGTTATGTTTCCCTGATTGGGATGAAAAAAAACGTGGTGAGCTTATATTAGCTAATTGTGAGTCAGTTGGTCTGGCAGTTATAGAAACAGGCATGGCTTGGTTTTGGCCTGATTGGCGGATCAATAAATGGTGTAAAGTCACGGGTATAGAACATATCAAAAATATTTTGAATAAACCCCAGGGTGTTCTCTTTGTTGGCATACATTTTTTAAATCTTGAATTAGGTGGCCGTATTATTGGTTTACAAACCCCAGGCATTGGAATTTATAGGCCAAATGATAATCCTGTATGGAATTGGCTACAGATCAAAGGAAGAATGCGTTCAAATAAATTCATGATCGATAGAAAAGACCTAAAGCAAATGATAAGAAGTCTTGATGAAGCAGAAATTATTTGGTATGGACCAGATCATGATTATGGTAAAAGAAATAGCATATTTGTACCATTTTTTAAAGTGCCTAAAGCTGCTACTACCGTTGGCACCTATATTTTACTCAAAAAAAGTGGTGCTGCAGTAATTCCTTTTACCCCTAAAAGGTTAGCAAACGCAAAGGGGTATGAAGTCATCGTAAGCCCTCCTGTCATCGACTATCCACTAGATGACGAATACATTGCAGCGACTAAAATGAACCAACTAGTAGAAGAGCAAATATTGTTAGCTCCTGATCAATATATGTGGCTTCACAGAAGATTTAAAACCCGCCCAGAAGGTGAAGCAAACCTATATGACGAATAAATAAAATTCAATTTGACTTAAGCTTATTTTTACTGTGCTAAAGAAAGCTTAAGTCCAAGAATAAATTAGCTTCTTTAATGATTTAATCGAAAAATCTTCTCCGACTAAAAAACACTAATAAATTAATGTCAAACAGGTGAGTGTGAACTAACTCTATCTGCGTTATTATTTTAAGATCAGAAAATGAATACTTTGCTCATTTTATCCAATGAAGCAAACAGGGTTCAGATAAGATAAGCAAAGGTAATACCAGCGATTAAATATTCATTATCTGTAAACACGACTGGTAGATAATCATCGACTTTAGCTAAAGTAATTATTTAACTAAAGTCGTGAACTAAAGATATTTGTAACTAATTGGTTTAAATGAACCTATTTATGACTTGGTCTCATGGCTGGAAATAATATAACATCTCTAATCGTATGGCTGTTAGTAAATAGCATCACAGTTCTATCGATACCAATACCTAAACCCGCAGTAGGAGGTAAACCATGCTCTAAGGCAACGATATAATCTTCATCATAGAACATAGCCTCTTCATCACCTGCATCTTTAGCTTGCGCTTGCTCTTTGAAACGCGCTGCTTGATCTTCTGCATCATTTAATTCAGAAAATCCATTACCGATCTCCCTTCCGCCGATGAAGAATTCAAATCTATCAGTAATAAATGGATCTTCATCATTACGTCTAGCTAATGGAGAAACTTCTGCCGGGTACTGCGTAATAAAGGTGGGTTGAATAAGTTGGCTTTCAGCAACTTCCTCAAAAATTTCAGTCACAATACGCCCTAGCCCCCAATTTTTTTCAAGCTTAATATGTAGTTTTTTCGCAATATCAGTGGCTTTTTCTAATGAGTCTAAATCACTTATTTTGATTTCTGGTTGATAATGACAAATTGCTTCTTTCATAGTGAATTTTTGGAATGGCTTGCCAAAATCTAGGGTGACATCGCCATATTGAACCACAGTAGATCCTAGTATGTCTTGCGATAAAGTTTTAAATAATGTCTCTGTTAGTTCAATCAAATCACGATAATCAGCATAGGCCATATAAAGCTCAATCATCGTAAACTCAGTGTTATGACGAGGAGATAATCCTTCATTTCTAAAGTTACGGTTTATCTCATAAACACGTTCAAATCCTCCAACGACTAAACGTTTAAGATATAATTCCGGCGCAATACGAAGATACATATCCATATCAAGGGCATTGTAGTGCGTAATAAAAGGTTTAGCCGCTGCTCCACCTGGAATTGAGTGCATCATAGGGGTTTCAACTTCCATAAAAGCCCTTTCATCCATGAATCTTCTGATCCCTGATATCACTTTAGATCTTATCATAAAGGTTTCACGGGACTTCTCATTTGAAATTAGATCTAAATAACGTTGACGATAGCGTGTTTCTTGAGACGCTAAACCGTGAAATTTACTTGGTAGTGGTCTTAATGATTTAGTCAAAAGTTTTATGCTATCACAACGAATAGACAATTCACCAGTTTTGGTCTTGAATAATACTCCTGTCGCAGCAACAATATCTCCTAAATCCCATTTTTTAAAATGGTTATCATAAAAGCCTTCAGCTAAACTTGCTGTAGCAACATAAAGTTGAATTCTGCCCGTACCATCTTGTAGAGTGACAAATGATGCTTTTCCCATCACTCTTTGCATCATCATTCGACCTGCAACACTTACTTTTATGGGAGTGGCTTCTAATGTTTCTTTATCTAACTCACCATAGGCAGTGTGTAATTCCAATGATTTATGTTCAGGTCTAAAATCATTCGGAAACGCTATACCCTGCTCTCTAATTTGAGCTAATTTTTCTCGTCGAACTTGCAATTCACCCTGTAAATCTATTTCTTCATTCACACTCATTTCTTCCTGAGCATTTAACATATCAGACATAATCATATCCTTCGTTGTGTGTTTTTTAATTATAAGCCGGCCTTTAAACTGGCTTCCATAAATCGATTTAAATCGCCATCAAGGACCGCTTGGGTATTCCTAGTTTCTACGCCTGTTCTTAAATCTTTAATTCGTGAGTCATCTAAGACATAAGAACGAATTTGACTCCCCCAGCCTATGTCAGATTTGTTATCTTCCATTTGCTGTTTGTCCTCATTTTTCTTCATCATTTCAAATTCGTAAAGCTTAGCTCTCAATTGTCGCATCGCTTGATCTTTATTTTTATGTTGCGATCTATCATTTTGACATTGAACAACTATATTCGTAGGAAGATGCGTTATTCTGACCGCAGACTCAGTTTTATTAACATGTTGACCACCCGCCCCAGAAGCTCTATATACGTCAATCCTTAAATCTGCAGGATTAATGTCTATTTCGATGTCATCATCTATTTCTGGATAAACAAATGCAGAGGCAAATGAAGTATGGCGTCTACCGCCGGAATCAAAAGGACTTTTTCTCACTAAACGATGTACACCTGTTTCAGTACGTAACCAACCAAAGGCATATTCTCCAGTGACTTTGATGGTAGCAGATTTTAATCCAGCCACATCACCATCAGACACTTCAATCAATTCAGTGTTAAAACCATTTGCCTCAGACCAGCGAAGATACATGCGAAGCAACATTTCAGTCCAATCTTGCGCTTCCGTTCCTCCTGATCCTGCCTGTAAGTCAACATAACAATCACATGGATCGTTCGGATTGGAGAACATTCGCCTAAATTCTAGTTGCTCAATTATTGTAATTAAGCGGTTTAAATCATTAACGACTTCATTTATCGTTTCTTGATCTTGTTCCTCAACGGCTAATAAAAGTAGATCTTCTACATCCGTAGCACCTTGTACCAATTGCTCTAAGCTGTGGACAATATTTTCAAGCGAAGCTCTTTCCTTTCCAAGCGCTTGTGCTCTTTGGGGATCATTCCATACATCAGCAGATTCGAGTTCAAGCACAACTTCTTCGAGTTGCTCTTTTTTCAAATCAAAGTCAAAGATACCCCCGTAGAGTCATTGTTCTTTCTTTCAGGTCTTGGATTTGCAACTTAATTGGATTAATTTCAAACATCAACTTCAACCTTTTTAACTTATTTTAGGATTTAAATAATTACGTATACTAAACGAATAATTATAGACTGAATTTGAAGCTTTGTAAAAGGCGAAGCACGACTTAATCCATCTCTTAATGGAAGTTAATGCAATTAGGGGGGGAATAAAGAGAAGAAAATTATAATCATTAAAATGATCAGTTACTTGAGATTTTAAAAAGCCCACAAGAGTAAGATTTTATAGCCCAAATCTTAATTCTTCTTAAAGTTTTTGCACACCAGCCTCTGTACTAAGAATGGCTTTTTTATTTTTACTTTCTGGAAGGCTCTCAATACTTTGATTTAATTGTTGATTAAGTGAGATGGACTTATTCTCATCTTGAGTGTTTTCTTTTTTAGACGTCTCTTTTGTTTCTATTTTTTCATTTTCTAAGTTAGTAATCTGTTTTTCTAATTGCGCCTTAGATTGTTGTTCTGCTTTAATTTTTGCCTGTAATACGGCGAGTTCTGACTGTAATGTATTTACCTGTTGCTGATTAAAAAGAGCAATCGAACGCTGTTGCTCTTCTGAAGCGCTTAATGCATCTATTTGCTGCTGTAAATTTAAAATTCTAGTATTAGCTGCATTAGTGTTACCAACTCCTGCCGCTCTAGCCCAACGATTAGCTTCTTGCTCAGACCGTCTTGCATTAACCAATCTTTGTTGAAGATCTGTAAGCTGTAACTGAAAATTTTGGTTATTTTTTAAATTCTCTGCGGTAAGTTTCTCTAGTTGTTCTTGCAATTGAATGCTGTTTTGCTCTGCGAGTAATAACTGCTGCTGCAATTTTTGGCGCATCAACTCTGCTTGTTGCGCTCTATTTTGTAATTCAAGCAGCAGTCGTGATTGATTTTGTGATTCGTTATTTTGCTTGCGCTCAGCTTCGTTTAATTTATTTTGCAGCGTTTTATTTGTATTTGTCAGTGTTTCAATTAAAGATTCAGAACGAAGTTTTTCTTCTTGATAAGCTTTTTTTAGCACTGTATTTTGTTGTGTTAAAGCATCTATCTCTGCTTTTAATGGAGTTTGTGCACTGGCTAATTCATTAGATAAATCGTTAGTCATACTTTCATTTCGTGCTTGAATAATTTGTAATTGTTCAAGTTCACGCTGGCTTTTGACTAGTAAATTACTTTTTTCACTAAGCTCTTCTTCAAGTGAGCCTTGTCTTTCCTGAGAGATTTTTCTCTCTTTATCAAGTGTTTGATTCAATTCCTTAATTTGACTAATTAATTTTTGATCGCCTTCTTTAGGTAGTTCATTGAGCAATTTAATTTTTGATTCAAAAGAGGTTATTTCTTCATTCGCAGAAGCCAATTCATTCTCTAAGCGCCTCAGTTGCTCTGCATTCTGCTTGACATTCTCTTCGGAGAATTTTTCAACTAGATTATTAGCAATATGTGATAAACCTAAACGAGTAGATGAAGGCACGGTAGGTACAGTCTGTTTTAATTTTGTATTTTCTGTTTGCAATAATTCAAGTGCATTTTCTAGCGTTTCAATCTTTTGTTTTAAGGCTTTTATTTCACTGCTACTTACCTGTGTAGATCCTGAATTTGGAACATTAGTGTTTGTCTGTTGATTTCGCGGTTTTTTACTTGGAGTGGAGGGCGCGGGCACATTGCCTTGGGGAGTTGTATTTTCAATAATGTTATCTTCTGCAAACAGAGATACTCCTGGCACAGGCTTAAAATCTAATGTTTTTAAAATTTTGAATATCTCATCCATAGAGTTTGGCGTATTAAAAACTTGCGTAGGCAAATTCAAATTAACAGGGCCTTCTACTATGGGTCTTAGAGCAAGTGCATCTGCGTTTTTTTCTGCTGAGTTTGAAAAAAAAGAAATAGCGACAAGCACTATAGAAAAGGAATATTTGAGGTAATTACGAGTCATACCCCCCAGGACAATGTAAAAAACTAATTTAATTCTTAGAAAAATTAACATCATCATGGGGAAGTAACGGTCATTATAAAGCTTCAAGTCTTTCAAGTAATGTTCTGGTAAGTTCAGTTCTTACGCTATTACATGTTCTTGAAATTTTGAATTGGTATGCTGAATCCACCATTGATACTGTATCTGTGTTTAGGTTTTCTCTAAGTTCCATATAACTTTTGGCTTGTGTAAGCACACGATTTAGATCACCACTTTTTGCCTCGTAGCGTTTTTGGTGTACACGCTTTAGGGCTTCTAGTTCCCTAAGACAAGTTTGTAATACACCACCACCGGCTAAAGAGCTATTAGTTTGTGGGGTAGCTTGTTGTACAATTGGCTGTACGACTGGTTGGCCGTTACGCTCTACCATTTCATCGACTTGGCCTGCCTCTTGATACTCAGTTGTCGTTGCAACAGCTTGGCAACCAGACAAAGATATCACAGCAAAAAAAGCAACAAAAAGGCGCTTGATTGATTTGCTGACTTCAAAGAATATATGAGTTTTCTGTCTTTTCATGTTTATTTATTTTGTAGGCTAACACTAGTATTAGGGCGCACAAGTTTCAAATTAATTAAATTGTTTGTTGTCGCCAAGATTAAACCATAAAAATGATTAATGTTTTGTATCATTAGCAAAAATATTTCTACATTATAGCGTGCCTTTCGTCTACTGACAAAGGTTAATGCAAAAAAAAAAGGTTTTAATTCACTAAAGAATAAAAAAAGAACAATTATCCTTCTTTTTTATTTTTTTTCATTTCTTGAGATATTTCACGTCTTTCTGAAGAGAGTTCAGCCGTTTTGATGATATATCCATCAATTCGATCTTCATAGTCACTCTTCATCATAGCTATAATCGCTTTAATTTCATCAACTGTCATATTCGGCTTGATATATTCATTAAGATTATCTAGCAATAGGACTCTTTTTTGGTTATCACGAATCTTTTTTTCTAAATCGGTAATTTCGCGTTTTAATTTGTTTTTTCTACGAACAAGTCCAACGAACTCAATCACATCATGAAATGTATGGTTTTTAAGGCTATCCATTATTACTCCTTATATACTACTGTTCGCTTTAACTATCATTATTATCAACTAAACTGTTTAGATGAATTTGTTTTTTAAATTCAATTAAGATTATTTCATTGAATTTAAAATATTTTCTTAGTTGCCGAAATTTCAATATAACTAATCGTTCGCTAGTTTAACATAGTTAAATCAGTTAATCATCTCAAAAATGGCTTTCAAAATGTGATTTATCTCAAGTTGATTCATTTCAATAACTACAACTTAATTAACTAAGAACAGCACTCGACTCAGACAAGATTTTTACCTTGTAATCTCTTGATTTATTCGGGCAAACATTTTTTCAAATAAAAGTATTTTGGATAAATACTTATTTTTATCCAAATGCAGGATATAATATTTACTATTGTAACGATAAATAGAGAAAAAATCTTTTTTTATTCCAGATTATTACTAATTTAACGCAAGAGAATCACCTAACATGACTACTGCTACACCAGCAAGTTTTTATATATATGACTTTGAGACTTTTGGAACACACCCCGCATTAGATAGACCATCTCAGTTTGCAGGGATCAGAGTAGATCATCATCTTAATCCTATAGAAGAGCCCCTTGTTATTTACTGCAAGCAAGCAGATGACTATCTACCAAATCCTGAAGCCGTTCTGATCACTGGTATAACCCCACAACTTTGTAATCAAAAAGGGGTAAGTGAAGCAGAATTTTCGCGTTTAATTCATGAAGCTTTCAGTAAGCCGAACACCTGTATACTTGGGTACAACACAATAAAATTTGATGACGAAGTGACTAGACACCTTTTTTATCGCAACTTTATCGACCCTTACGCGCATCACTGGCAAAATGGCAATTCTAGGTGGGACATGGTTGATGTTGTTAGAGCAACTTACGCACTTAGACCTGACGGCATCAATTGGCCTTTAAATGATGAAGGTTTTGTTAATTTCAAATTAGAAGCATTAACTCAAGCGAATGGTATAGTACATGAATCGGCGCATGATGCAATGAGCGATGTGTTTGCAACCCTTGAAATCATGCGTCTTATTATGGCTAAGCAGCCGAGAATATTTCAGTATTTATTTACCCATCGTGATAAGCAGAAGTTAATTTCACTTCTTGATTTTGTTGATCCTACACCTTTAGTACATATTTCAAGCATGTATGGCGCTGCACGAAGTAATATGAGTATTATTTTACCCATCTGTTGGCACCCTTCGAACAAAAATACATTTATTGCTTATGATTTAACTTTATCACCTACACCACTATTTTCATGTGATCCCCAAAAGATTAGAGAACACCTTTTTACACCAAAATCTAAAAGAGATGCTAATTATACTCCTGTAGGATTAATGACCATCGCTTTAAATAAATGCCCTATTTTGGCGCCTATTAAAACTTTATTACCTGACACCATTTTGCACCTTAATTTGAATTTTGACGTAATAGATGCCCACATAGCATTATTAAAATCTCATTCAGAGTTTAGGCATATTGCGAGCGAAGTATTTAATCAAGAAGTATCTTTTAACAGTGACACTATATCAAATGATGTAGATAATCAGCTCTATTCGGGTTTCTTTTCTCAAGCAGACAAACATTTATTTGAACAAATTAGATCAACAATACCTAAAAATTTATCTTTGATTGATATTAAAAACGATGATAAGCGTATTGAGCAACTCTTTTTTAGATATAAAGCGAAAAACTTTCCGTTTACTTTAAATATAGATGAGCAAGATCGTTGGCTTGCACATCGTAAGGATAAATTAACGCCTCAGGCACTTGAAAAATACGTGGCTCAGTTAGAAAATTTAGTGGAATTGAATCAAGAAAATCCCAAAAATTTAATGTTACTCAAACGACTATTTGATTATTTACAGGCGATTGCTCAATAAAAAACTAACTCTCGTATATATTTTAAGCAATTAAGAGTGTTAAAAGAGGCAAGTGAGTAAATTTGTTAGGATTTATCAGTTCTTTTGCTACAATAGCACGTCGTTCTTTCTGTCCATGTAGCGTGAAGGAAGGGACGAACCGGCTAGATATCTAGCCGGTCATTTACTCTTAGAAAGGTGTATGTTGTGCTTCAGCCGCAGCGAGAGCCACCATATTCACAATTCTTCTAACAGAAGATATCGCAGTTAACACATGTACCGGTTTACTTATCCCCATCAAGACAGGTCCCACAGTGACACCTTCTGTAGTACTCACTCTTAATAAGTTATAACCAATCCTTGCTGATTCCATATTAGGCATGATCAATAGGTTAGCCGCACCTTTTAGAGAACTGTCCGGCATAATTGTGTTTCTAATTGATTCATCTAATGCTGCATCCGCATGCATTTCACCATCGATTTCAAGATCTGGTCTTTCACTTCTCACTAATTGTAAAACATCACGCATTTTTTGAGCTGAATCATCATTACCCGTTCCAAAATTTGAGTGTGATATAAGCGCAATTTTGGGTTCTATACCAAATTGTTTTATTGCTTCCGCGGCCATAATAGTAATTTGTGCAAGAGATTCTGCTGTAGTGGATTGATTCACATAAGTATCTGCAATGAAGGTATTACCTGTTGGTAAGTTCAAAGCATTCATTGCTCCAGCTACATTTACGCCTTCTCTAAATCCTAATACTTCTTCAATCACATCATAATGCTCTTCATAGCTGCCTATTGTTCCGCAAATCATTGCATCTGCTTCATTACGTTTTACCATCAAAGCTGCAATTAAAGTAGGATTTCCAATCACACTTCGCTGTGCTTTTTCTTGCGAGATCCCTTTGCGTTTCATCATTTGATGATAATCTGTCCAATAATCTTTAAAACGGGGATCTGATTCATTATTAACTACCTCAAAATCAATCCCAGGTTTAATATGTAATCCTAATTTTTCTATTCGCATTTGAATCACATTAGGGCGGCCAATTAAAATTGGCTTAGCCAGTTTATGAGTCACAATCTCTTGAGTAGCATGTAATACACGTTCCTCTTCGCCTTCAGCAAGTACTACTTTTTTCAAATTTTGCTTTGCTTTGTTGAAAATAGGACGCATAAAGAGCGTAGTTTTATAGACAAATTCAGTTAAATGCTCTATGTAGCTATCCATATCCTCAATAGGACGTTTAGCGACGCCAGATTCCATAGCGGCTTTGGCGACGGCTGGAGCAATTTTTATGATAAGACGCGGATCAAAAGGTTTAGGAATTAGGTACTCTGGTCCAAATGATAAACTTTCGTCAGCATAAGTAGAAGCCACTTGTGAGCTTTGTTCAGCATGGGCCAATTCGGCTATGGCTTCAACACACGCCAATTTCATCTCTTCATTAATGGTTGATGCGCCTACGTCTAGTGCACCTCTAAATATGAATGGGAAGCAAAGCACATTATTAACTTGGTTAGGATAATCAGAACGTCCAGTGCAAACAATCGCATCAGGTCTTGCAGCTTTTGCGGCAGGTGGTAAAATTTCTGGTTCGGGGTTAGCTAGTGCCAAAATTAAAGGGGAATTGGCCATACTCTTTACCATCTCTGGTGTTAACAATCCTGGACCAGAACAACCTAAAAAGATATCGGCTCCTTCTATAGCATCAGCAAGTGTTCTATTACCGTTATCTTTTATCGCATAAGCTTTTTTCGTGGCATCCATTTTTTCATCACGCCCTTCAAATATCACCCCTTTTGAGTCGCATACGACGATATGCGATTTAGGTAATCCCAAGCTTTGTAGTAAATTCAAACAAGCGATAGAGGCTGCTCCCGCACCTGAGGCAACCAGTTTCACCTCATTAATCGATTTTTGAACTAGCTTCAAACCATTAATAATTGCAGCTGCGCTGATTATTGCCGTACCGTGCTGATCGTCATGAAAAACGGGAATACTCATTCTTTCCCTAAGTTTTTCTTCGATATAAAAGCATTCTGGTGCTTTAATGTCTTCAAGATTAATTCCACCAAAAGTAGGCTCTAAGGCAGCAATGATATCAATTAATTTATCAGCATCTTTTTCATCTACTTCTATATCAAATACATCGATTCCTGAGAATTTTTTAAATAAAACCCCTTTGCCTTCCATTACAGGTTTGCCTGCTAATGCCCCGATATTTCCAAGCCCAAGGACTGCTGTACCATTCGAAATTACACCGACCAAATTTCCTTTAGCGGTGTATTTGTAGGCAGCTAAAGGATCTTCAACAATCTCAAGGCAAGGTGCTGCGACGCCTGGCGAATAGGCTAATGCGAGATCTCTTTGAGTTGCTAATGCTTTAGTGGGTTCTACACTAATTTTCCCTGGTTTAGGAAATTGATGAAAATCTAATGCACTTTGTTTGATATTGTCTTCCATGGGTTCCTCTTGTTTTGGGTATTAACCTAGTTGGGAATAAAGATTTTAACATCTCATTTTAACTACATAAAATGTAGATTATATTTTTAAATCGACCACTTTAAAAAGTTTTTGTTTGTCTTCAAAAAATCAGTTTTTTTAGACGAAAACGGTCTATGCGCTTTAGTAATTTTATATTTTATCACATTAAAAAAACTAACACCTGTGACTTACGAGAAAATAAGTTATATTTTAATTTCCTCAGCTTACTACTAATAAGATAAAGCAAGTTGATCACTTACCATTTTAGCAGGCGGCTGAATTAAAATATACTCAATGGAAATCGAGATGCAGGTTTTGTATTACTGACCGACCACTCAATGGGTATCGGAATAATATCTGGATCTGCAACTTAAAGTAACTTCAGTATATAATACCTATTTTACCTAGCCCATTGCGTTACAAGAGATAAAATAATATAGAGTACCCTTAAATCGTTATGATTAATACGATATGCACTTGCCGCCTGGACACTGGGTTTTGCATGATATGCAACCCCTAATGCAGCGGTTTTTAGCATAGGTAGATCATTTGCTCCATCGCCTATAGCCACTGTTTGAGATTTGGAGAATCCTAATTTCTCACTTAATGAAGTTAAAATTAGCGCTTTGAATTTCGCATCAACAATATCGCCCTTAACTTGGCCAGTCAAAAGCCCATCTTTAATTTCTAATTGATTAGCATAAGTTTCAAAGAGTCCTAATTTGTCTTTTAAAAAATCAGAAAAATAGGTAAATCCTCCAGAAGCAATGACTACTTTCCACTGTTTTTCTGTTAACAAAGTAACTAGCTTTTCCAATCCTGGCATTAAAGGTAAGCTATTTCTTACCTGGGAGAGTATCGTTTCACTCGCTCCTTCTAACTTGGCGACTCGAGCTCTCAGACTTTCACTGAAGTCTAACTCACCTTGCATCGCCCTTTCTGTAACTTCACTGACTGCTCGACCAACACCGTATAATTTGGCTATCTCATCAATACATTCGATTTCTATCGCAGTAGAATCCATATCCATAACTAATAAGCCAGGTTTCTCGAGTGATGGCAATCCGATTTTATTTTCATTTAACAAATAATCTATGAAGTACTGTTGGCTGAGCTCAGACAATACATTCTTAAATGCTTCCAAAAAAACTGATGATACTTTTAATGTAACAATGTTTAAACCTAACTCAATGCTCATGTTTGAGATATATAATTTACCCTCTTCAGTGGTTTCACTAGTTAGAATTTTTGTGAAAGCACTGAGGATACCAAAAAAATCACTCTGCTTAAGTTCATTGAAAATGATAGCAAAGGTTACATCAGTCTGATTACATTCCAGAGAAGATATACCTTCTTGGACTAAATGATACATTTTCTCTGACGAATTGTTAGCTACATTCAATTCTACTCGTAAGACTTTTGAAGCGTCCCAATTTATTGGTAAAACTAGCACATCGCTATTTGTTTTTATCTCAATACTGTTTAATCCATTAGAATTATTCACTTGTCACCTCTAAAGCTTTTAATTAGTTCAGCTTCCAATTAGCATACATGTACCGACGTCAAATGGTTAATTTATACGTTCTATTTTTGCACCTAAACGGCGTAATTTCTCTTCAATTGCTTCATAACCTCTATCTATATGATAAATTCTATCAACAATTGTTTCTCCTTTTGCGATACAGCCTGCTATTACTAAACTGGCTGATGCTCTTAAATCCGTGGCCATCACTTCTGCACCACTTAATTTTTCAACACCATGAGATATAACTGTATTTCCTTCTATTTCAGCTCTAGCACCCATTCTGATTAACTCAGGCACATGCATAAAACGATTTTCGAATATGGTTTCAGTAATTACAGATGTACCTTGTGCTACCATATTGAGCAAGGTAAATTGTGCTTGCATATCGGTTGGAAAACCAGGATGAGGAGTTGTTCTTATATTTACCGCTTTGGGGCGTTTATTTCTCATATCCAGAGTAATCCAATCATCCCCGATTTCTATCTGTGCACCTGCTTCTTTCAGTTTAGCTATGACCGCATCTAACAAATCAGCCCGTGTATTTTTACAGGTTATCCTTCCACCAGATACAGCGGCTGCGACCAGAAATGTACCCGTTTCGATTCTATCAGGTACGACGGAGTAGGTTCCACCTCCTAATGTTTCCACCCCCTCAATAACAACTTGATCGGTTCCTGCCCCCGTTATTTTGGCTCCAAGAACATTTAAAAAATTTGCTGTATCAATTATTTCCGGTTCTCTTGCCGCATTTTCAATGACTGTTTTTCCTTTAGCCAAGGTGGCCGCACTCATGATAGTTAAGGTTGCACCTACACTGACTTTTTCCATCACAATCAGCGCACCTTTTAATCGACCATTAACAGATGCTTTAACATACCCATCTTCTAAAACAATTGTAGCACCTAACTGCTCCAATCCTGAAATATGCAAATCAACAGGTCTTGCCCCAATAGCGCATCCACCAGGTAAAGATACTTGCCCTTTTCCAAATCTAGCAACTAAGGGACCTAATGCCCATATTGATGCTCTCATAGTTTTAACTAAATCATAAGGCGCACAGTATTCGTTAATTTGACTTGCATCAAGTGTAATATCTTCATCTCTATCATATTGAACACCAAGCCTAGCTAATAGTTTAAGCGTCGTATCAATATCTTTAAGATAAGGAACATTTTTTAATTTAACAGGCTCAGTTGCTAAGATTGTTGAAAATAGGATAGGTAATGCTGCATTTTTTGCACCAGAAATATCCACATCCCCAGTTAAAGGACCATTACCGATAATTTTAAATTTTTCCATAAAGTTGTTATGCCTTGCATGATTGTTATACAGAACTCGAAAAGGCTTTGATAAAATCAAAGCCTTTTCGATACATTTTGTATTTTAGAAATTTATTGATAGAATTATTTGTTTAAAATTTGTCTTTAGTGTTTACATACCCATTAGCTTTCTTTCTCTTTGCCATAATTCAGGTGTGTATATTTTAAAGTTTACCGCATGAACGGTATTATCTGCAATAAATGGGAGGAGTGGTTGATAAAGGTATTGTTGCTGTTTTACTCTCGATGTAATTTCATTAAATATTTCACCTACAGCAATAACATTAAAATGGTTTCCATCCCCTGTTACGTGCACTTCTTGGAGATTTAACTCTTTTTTTAAAATTGCAGCTATCTCTTCATTATTCATCATTTATTTACCTGTTAGTTGATGTTGGTTAAAGCGGTAATCTATATGCTTGTATCAAAGATTGTAATTTCTCATTAATGCCTATTAACTTTTTTTTGTCCGTTTTATTCATTAAGCATAATTGAGTCAATAGGGCAAGGCCGGAGGAGTCAACATGGGTTACCGAAGTTACATCAATAAGATTAACTCCCGAGAAACTTTTTTTTTCTGTATACAGAGACATAAGAGTTTCTCTCGTTAATTGTCCAACCACAACCAATCTATTTTGCTCAACATGAAAAGTCAATTGAGCATAATAACTTTTATCCATAGTGTTATTTCCAAGAGTACACAAGTTTTGTAGAATAGAACGTTGTTCACTAGTGCTATTATCGTTTAGTACCCTATTATTGCCCCAAAGTGACTTTTAAATTAGCATCTCTTTGTAATTGTTCAGTTAAACCACTTACACCTTTTTCTTTGATTAATCCAGACCATTCAGATTGTTTAGTAGAGACCATACTAATCCCTTCAGCGGTCATATCATACGCTTGCCATTCACCAGATTTACTATTTTTACGCCAAGCAAAATCTAAACGAATAGGTGGTCTACCATTATTATTGTTAATAGTGACGCGTATAGAGGTAGTTTCTTTATCAGCATAAGGTTGTTCCTTTGCTATATCAATAGTTTGATCAGTGTAAGAAGCTAGCGCTTGGGCATAGACTTGAACAAGATAATTTTCAAATGCCTTAAAAAATGCCTCTTTCTCTTGCTCACTAGCAGATTGATAATAGCGCCCTAATACGAGTGCTCCTGCATATTTCACATGGATATAGGGGAGTAATTCTTCTCTTACAATATTTTTTAATTGTTCTGGATTTTGCTTAATTTGCGTTTGTTCATTTTTCATTCTATCAAAAACCTTAGCTGCAACTTCATTCATCAATGCATACGGATTTGTTGCGTCTACAGCGTTAGCATTAAATGTACTAAGTGTAAAAAGTACAAATAGTGCATATTTCATTTTAGCCAGCTTTAACATTAACTTTTTTAACATAATTCATTTCCTCATTCATTAGGGGCATGGTGACTTGTGGTTTAACTTGTTTTAATTAACTCATCAGAGTAAAAATCAGTCTAAACTATTAGGAATAGGTTCATTTAACTCACTAGATTTTTCATCGGCCGTAGGTTCAGACTTCCCTTCGCCTTTAAGGCTGTATACAATTTGTCCTATGATGTCCTCAAGTACAATAGCAGATTTTGTATCTTCAATCCATTTTCCATCCGTTAAATAATAGGTATCAAATAAATCTGGATCATGAATGCCGAGGTTTAAGGCAAGGAACTGTTCTCCTAATAAACCTGCGCTTCTTACTGCAAGAGAACTACTGTTAGGTATTTTATTGTATTGACTCTCAATTTCCATTGTTACTAAAGGGATCAATAATTTATCATCAAGCGCGATATCAGTGATACGACCTATAACTACCCCACCTATTTTTATAGGGGATTTAACTTTTAAACTGCCAATATTATCAAAATGTGCATAAAGTTTATAAGCGCCTTGATGTTTAAAATTCTTAACATCTGCCACATTGAATAAAAGAAACATCAATGACAGGAAACCTAACAAAATAAATAGACCGACAAATACTTCTAATTTAATTTTTTTCATTCATTTACCTAATTTGATTAAACAACACACTACCTAAACCCGATATAGTAAGATCTGGGGCTTTTTTGAACTGCATATACATCAACCAAACATCAAAGCCGTCAAAATGAAATCTAATCCGAGAATAGCTAAGGATGCATGAACTACTGTTTTGGTTGTCGCTTGGCTTATTCCAGAAGAGGTTGGTACAGAATAATAGCCATTATAAAGTGCAATCCACATGACAACAAATGCAAAAACAATACTTTTTATCAGCGCATTAACAATATCGTATCTGACTTCTACAACGTCATTCATAGCAGCCCAAAAAAATCCAGAATCGATACCTTTCCACGTGACGCCAACAAGTGCACCACCCATTATACCTATGCAAGAGAAAATGAGTGCCAAAAGGGGCATACTTAGAATACCAGCCCAAAACCTTGGAGCAACCACTCTTCTTAAAGGATCAACCGCCATCATTTCTAAACTAGATAATTGTTCTGTTGCTTTCATCAATCCTATCTCTGCAGTAATAGCAGAACCCGCTCTTCCAGCGAATAATAAGGCAGTAACCACGGGTCCTAATTCACGTAGCAAAGATAAAGAAACCATCATTCCTAAACTATTTTCAGCACCATAGGTAGTTAAAACTAAGTACCCTTGTAATCCAAGCACCATACCGATGAAAAGACCTGAAACGATGCAGATTAATAATGATTGGACTCCGACCACATAGATTTGCTTTACAACGAGGGGAAATTGCTTTTTAAATTCAGGTTTTCCAATTAAAGCATGAAATAGCATCAAACCCGCAGTTCCTAAATTTTGTATAAATTTAATCGTACGGTACCCTAAAAGGCCTAATATATTTGATAGTGTTTTCATTATCTAAAGTCTAACATTAATAAAAGCATCTTCGTAAGGAGATGCAGGGTAATTGAAAGGAACGGGCCCATCAGCTAAACCATCGAGAAATTGTCTCACTTGAGGATCATTTTCATTTTTTAATTCATGTGGGGTACCTTCAGCTATTACTCGCTTATCTGCGATTATATAAGCATAATCAGCAATACTTAAAACTTCTGGCACATCATGAGAAACGACTATACAAGTGATACCTAATGCGGTATTAATTTTTTTGATGAGTTCAACTAATACCCCCATAGTAATAGGATCTTGTCCAACAAAAGGTTCATCAAACATGATGAGGTCGGGATCTAACGCCATTGCTCTGGCTAATGCAGCGCGTCTTGCCATTCCCCCTGACAATTGAGAGGGCATCAATTCACTTGCTCCCCTCAATCCTACTGCTTCTAGTTTCATTAATACGATGGCATCAATGATGTCTTTGGGAAGATTTGTATGTTCTCTTAATGCGAAAGCTACATTCTCAAATACGGTTAATTCAGAAAACAATGCCCCCGATTGAAAAAGCATCCCCATCCTTTTTCTTAGGTTAACAAGTTCAGAACGCCTAAGTTCGTTGATGTTAATACCATCAAAAGAAATAACCCCGGATTTTGGTTTAAGTTGGCCCCCAATCAATCGTAGTAAAGTCGTTTTTCCGATACCTGATGGTCCCATAATTGCAGTAATCTTACCTAACTGAATGTCTATATTTAAGTTGTTAAATATAGCTTTACCATCCGTGGCATAGCTCAAGTCAGTAATCTGAATTAAGCATTCTTTACTTTTTAACATTTAGCGTATCCTTGCACTTTGCATAATTGATTGCCTACACATTAACCATGAATACCTTTTGCTGCCCCAGCATCTAGCATGAGGTGACAGTTCTGATGTAAATGTAAGATAGATGCAGGTAAAGATTCACTTAAAGGCGCTTTCATTAAATAAAGCACAGCATTTGCTTTCTGATCGCCTACCGCCACTAAAATAATAGTTTTAGCTTTTTTTATCGTTTTCATACCGATAGTAAAAACAGAATCAGGGACCACTAAGTCTTTACCGATTCTCTCTTGTAATGCATTGACTATATTGGGATTACTTTTATCGACCTTGACCTCTCTTGACTCACTTTCAAATGAAGAGCCAGGAAGATTAGCGGCAATGTGGCCGTCTGATTCCATAGAAAGAAGGGCTATATCTAAGCCGCCGGCTTTGGCAATAGTATCATCGATTTCTTTGATATTCGCGTTAGAAAGCGGATGAATTCTATTCATCGGTATTTGTGCAGGAATAAAAAATCTGTCCCGTAATCTTGCGTAAGTGAGCATAGAAACATCTCCGGCATTTACCGGTATCTCATCTGCAACAAAATAATTCACTTGCGCATATTGTGGTTGTTTTAGTTTTGTCACCATATGCTCATATACTTGCATAGGCATAGTACCCGCACTGATAAGCACATTGACAACTGTTTCTTCTGGAATTTTACTTAAAAGTAATTTAGCCACTTCAAGGGATAACGCATCTCTATCGGAAAAAAATTTACTGTGCATTAGGTTACCTTCTCAATTAAATTAGGGGGTTACTATTCTTATAAGTTTCATTAATTATATTATACCTTTTTCTGATGATTCTTTGAAGATACTCGGCAAAACAAATAAAAAGTTTATTCCCCTCATATCTAACTTAAAAAGTTAACTTATTCAAATTGATTTTTCCTGTATTGATTGAGTCACGAAAGTGAATGCTTTTAATATTGGCCCAATTTGTTATAGAATGCGCAAATTGAAATTTAATTATCAAAAGAATATTATCAAAATTAAAAGGCGTTAATTTAGTGTCTGTATAAAAATCGCTACTGAGGTATTGCACATGAGAAATGAAAATGATTTCAAAGCCAGCGCGCTAAGAACACTTAAAATTGAAATTGAGGCCATAGAAGGGTTATTTCAATACATTGATGAGCATTTCCAGCAAGCCTGTGAACTTATATACCAGACAGAAGGAAAAGTAGTCTTAATGGGCATGGGAAAATCTGGTCATATTGCAAAAAAACTTGCCGCAACATTTGCAAGTACCGGTACACCAGCTTTTTTTGTTCACCCTGCAGAAGCAAGTCACGGTGATTTAGGGATGATTTCTAAGCAAGATATCTTAATTCTTATCTCTAATTCAGGGGAAAGCCCTGAGATTATCGCCCTATTGCATACATTAAAACGTTTAAAAACGCCTATCATTGCGATGACTAACTCAAAAGAGAGTACTCTTGCAAAAATTGCTGATGTCCATGTCTGTATTAAAGTCGACAAGGAAGCCTGCCCTCTTGGCCTTGCCCCAAGTGCTAGTACCACAGCTACTTTAGTTATGGGCGATGCTATGGCAATCAGTTTATTAGAAGCTCGTGGATTTGACGCGAATGATTTTGCTCTTTCTCATCCTGGTGGTGCGCTCGGTAAAAGATTGCTGCTTAGAGTAAAAGATATTATGCATTCTGGTGATGAAATGCCTCTCATTCAAAAAGAAGCCAGCTTAAAAGAAAGTTTGCTGGTCATGACAGAAAAAAAACTGGGTATTGTAGTCATTGTTGATCATACTAATTCTAGGGTGCTTGGCGTATTTACAGATGGGGATTTAAGGCGTATTTTTAACTCAAGTATCAATATCAGTGAAGCTACCATCGATGAAGTGATGAGTAATGGATGCATCAGTATCCAGAAGAATGCCTTAGCCGTAGATGCACTTAATTTAATGCAAGATAAAAAAATTACTTCAGTAGTAGTTAAAGATAAAGAAGTACTTGCTGGTGTATTACATATGCATGATCTACTTAAAGCAGGTGTTGTCTAGCTTTTTGAATACACCTCATTCGAAAGTAAGTTAATTACAAAATATGGGCTTACAGCATAGCGACATAAATTGTCTGTATTGTCTTTTGGCTTACTGGCCCCTAAAGCCTACAATAGTAAAAGATGGCTTTACAGTGTTAAACCTATAATTTTCGCTGTTTTTTATAAGTCATGTTACAATTCGATCTTGATGATCGCAACTCAAGAATGAGTCCTTCATTCTATAACTTTATGAGCAAAAAAATGTCGTATATGAAAATTTTTGATTTATTAGATTTACAGTTAATTGAAAAAGTAAAAAAAATTAAACTGCTTATTTGTGATGTAGATGGTGTTTTAACTGATGGTCTTATTTATATGGGGAATGCTGGTGAAGAGTTAAAAGCTTTTCATGTGAGAGATGGATTTGGAATCCATGCAATTCATCAATTAGGTATACTGACCGCCTTAATCACAGGCAGAGAGTCTAAAATTGTTGAAGAGAGAGCGAAGACTTTAAAAATTGACTTTGTTTTTCAAGGCCAATCTGACAAATCTATCGCATTTGATCATTTATGTAAGCAAACACAACTAAAGCCAGACCAAATCGCCTATATTGGTGACGATCTTATCGACTTACCTGTAATGAATAGAGTGGGTTTATCCGTTGCAGTAGCTGATGCTCACCCCTTAGTCTCTCAATCTGTTGATTATATTACCTCTCTTCACGGAGGAAAAGGTGCAGTTCGCGAAGTCTGTGATTTATTATTATACGCACATAATCAACTTTCTGTTGCAAAAGGATTATCGGTGTAATATAACGATGAATAGATCACTGAAAAATAAATTTAGTTTGGACAAAAACACTTTTTTTATTTTACTTTTATTGCTGGTTGCTTTGATTTTGATCGGCACATTAGTAAGCGATGAATATGCTACAACTGACGCTGACAACATAGACACAAAAGAACAACGATATGTTGCTTTAAATACCAGAACATTGACTTATGGTCTCGACGGTAAGATTGTCCATGAATTAAAAGCTGCAAATATCGAAAACTTCCCTGTATCTGGAGAAAGTTTCATTACAGCACCTGAGTTATTTGTTTTTAATCAAGAGGGGGCTGCTGAGTGGGTGCTTACGTCGAAAACAGCCACTATTGATAAAAATAGAGTGTTAACATTAATCGATGATGTTGAAGTCGAAGGAATTTTAGAACAGAGTATTTTAAAGTCCATTAAAACGAGTAAAGCATCAATTAATTTAAATAGCCAAGACATAACAACCGATAAAAAAGTGACTATTATAGGTCAAGGTTTTCAATCTGAAGGGATTGGTTTAACTGGAAACATAAAAAATCAAACAGCTAAATTATTAAAAGAGGTCATTAGTATCTATGATCCTAGATTGCTTAAAGAATCAAAAAATAACGAGTGATAACTGAAAATTTCTATCCAATCAGTTCATCTAATTAGGATAAAGGCGGTATTTTGTAGCGCCCTTAATGTAACCAAATATGACTGCTTAAACGACCAAAATAATCTCATGAAAAATAATTTCCTTAAAAGATATACTTTTATCAATTTAATCAAAAAAACTGCTTGCTTATCACTCATTATTTTGTCATCTACCACACTATCGGTAACGGCGAAAACGGGAGATACCGATGAACCTATGCATATCACCTCAGATGATCAATCACTAGATATGACAAATAGCGTGGCAACTTTTACTAATAATGTAGTAATTACTCAAGGGACTATTAAAATTACTGCAGATAAAGTGGTTGTCACTACCCCGGGTGGCGATCAGGAAAAGGCCATCATTGATGCTTATGGATCCCCGCTCACTTTTTATCAATTGCAAGACGATGGTTTACCCATTGAAGGTAATGCAAACCATATGCGCTATGAATTAGCCTCAGAGAAAATTACGCTAAATGGAAATGCTTATATTTCACAAGTAGATAGTCACGTTAAAGGAGAAAATATTATTTACTTAGTGAAAGAACAACGATTAGAAGCCAAAGGAAAAAAAGTCACAACTGTGTTAAATCCAAAGCAGGCTGAAAAAAAATAGAGGGATAATTTAACACCCTATTCAAAGTGAATTACTTTATTTGAAGTCTATAGGATATTTAATGAAATCAAAACTTATTGCTGAAAATCTAGCGAAAACGTATAAAAATAGACAAGTTGTGAGAGACGTGAGTTTGACAGTTAATTCTGGAGAAATTGTAGGCTTACTTGGCCCTAATGGCGCGGGTAAAACTACCACATTTTATATGGTTGTTGGTATCGTACAAAGTGAATCTGGGCGTATTCTTATTGATGATAAAGACATTACATTACTCCCTTTACATGAAAGAGCTCGTTTAGGTATTGGTTATTTACCTCAAGAAAAGTCTATTTTTAGAGGATTAACCGTTTTGGATAACTTGTTGGCCATATTAGAATTAAGAAAAGATTTGGATGCCAGCACCCGTCGAAAAAGAGCAGAAGAACTTTTAGAAGAGTTCAATGTTGGACATCTAAGAAATAGCTTAGCTCCTGCTTTATCAGGGGGTGAACGTAGGCGAGTAGAAATTGCAAGAGCTCTTGCTGCCAACCCTCAGTTTATTTTACTAGATGAACCTTTTGCAGGAGTTGACCCTATTTCTATTGGTGACATAAAAAACATCATCGTACATTTAAAAGAAAGAGGGCTTGGGGTATTGATAACAGATCATAATGTAAGAGAAACACTCGATGTATGTGAAAGAGCTTACATAGTGAGTCAAGGACAGTTAATTGCTAAAGGTATGCCAGCTGATATATTAGAGAATGAAGAGGTCAAGCGTGTTTATCTTGGGGAAGACTTTAAGCTCTAACAACTGATATATGATAACGCCATGATAAAAACAACACTTCAACTGAGGACAAGCCAAAATTTTCAACTCACGCCTCAGTTACAACAATCACTCAAATTTCTGCAACTTTCTTCGTTAGAACTTGAAGAAACGCTTAATCAGATGGTGAGTGAAAATCCCTTCCTCACTACTGAGGAATTGATAAATGATGAATTCACCCAGAACACATCTTCATTAGAAAATTTAACTCAAAGTAACAATAACATCCCCCCTGAAGACATCTACTCTAATGATGCTGAGATACTTGATGAACCTCGCTTTGAATCTGATGATATGAAGACATTATATGACTCCTTCAACAATACAATTCAACAAGAACTAGCGACTGATAGTCAATGGGAAGATTACTATCAAGGAGATGATTCTTTAAAAGACTATACAGAAATAAAAAACAATCGATTAAATGAAGAGGACTCTGATTTCTTAGATTATCACAACAGCCACATGACTCTTTATGACAATTTAGCAGAACAAATCGAATTAAGCCTTTTTTCAGAAAAAGAAAAAATCATTGCTTATCATATAATTGATGCTTTAGATGAAGAGGGATATCTTAGCCTTTCAAAAGATGAATTAATATTAGGACTCGAAACTGAGGATAAATATTATTCTTTTATTGAGGATTTTAACAGTGTACTTTTGCGTATTCAGAGATTTGATCCCATAGGATTAGCAACATGGTCTTTAAAAGAACGGCTATTAGTTCAACTAAGTACCAAAACAGATTGTTCGATAAAAACAAATGCCCATATATTACTTTCAAAATATAGTACTCAATTAGAAAAAAGGCAATTTACAGAAATAATAAAACTATCTAAATTAACCGATAGTGAAGTAAAAGACGCACTGAAATATCTTGCCTCATTAGACCCCTTCCCCGCTCAAAAATTTGCTAATCAACAACAAACAATATCAGCACCAGACATAATAGTCAAAAAAAGGAATCAACACATAGATATAAGTATCAATAATCAGATCCTGCCTAAAATAGTGCTTGATAAACAATATGTAAAAATGTTACAAAGTAGTAAGAAATCATCTATTGATCACGAAAATAAAACAGAAAATCCGTTACAATACTTACGACAAGCCTATGAGGAGGCAAAAAACATTCTCATAAGTATTGAGAATAGGCATAAAACATTGTTGCTGATTGCTAATCAAATAGTGGTTTTTCAAATCGATTTTTTTGAAAAAATGGATGGGCAGTTAAAACCAATGACATTAAAAGATATCGCTTCTGATGTTGATATGTCAGAATCTACTGTATCTAGAGCTTGTCAAAATAAAACATTGGTTTGTGATAAAGGGCTTTTTGAACTAAAATATTTTTTCCAAAGCCACGTTAAAAATGAAGACGGTGAAAATGTTTCTGCAGAAAAAATTAAAACGCTCATTAAACTTTGGATTGAGGAAGAAAATAAAGCAAAGCCTTTAAGTGACAGTAAGATTGAATCTTTATTAAACAGTGAAGGGTTAGTAGTGGCGAGAAGAACAGTGGCTAAATACAGAGAACAATTAGGCTTTTCACCTTCTCACTTACGTAAAATGATTTAAATAAATGCACAATTGTAGCATATCACATTATAATAATTATAAATTGATGTTCACCTAGAGAAGATTGTTTTAAGAAACCAGTATATTTATCTCAACCACAAAAAAGGAGTTTTATATGCAAATATCAATCGTTGGTCATCATATTGAAATTACCCAAGCAATTAATGAATTTGTTGAGTCAAAATTTCCAAAATTGACTCAATACTTTGATCGTATTAATAAAGCCCAAGTTGTACTTCATATCGAAGGAGTGAATCGAATTGCGGAAACAACTCTTTTTGTTAATGGAGGAGAAATACATGCAAAAGCTGAGCATGATTCAGATATGTATGCTGCGATGGACATTTTACTTGACAAACTTGCAAGACAACTTACTAAACATAAAGAAAAAATGAGAAATTAGTCGTTTCAAAAACTTTACCTATACTATGCTAGTATAGGTAAAGGCAGTTTACTTCTGGCATGACCACTCATTTCTCCAAATTAATACTCACGTATATAAACATCGTCTATGACTTTTATATAGTTACCTAGATAATTTATAATCAAGAATAAGGCTTTATATGATTTTAATGATTGTCAGTGGTCGTTCTGGTTCAGGTAAATCGGTTGCATTAAGAGCACTTGAAGATATGGGCTTTTACTGTGTTGATAATATACCCGTGAATCTACTTCCCTCACTAGCAGAAGAACTTTCAGGAAAATTTGAAACTGCTGCAGTTAGCATCGATGTTCGTAATATGCCTAAAGATCCTGCTATCTTCGATTCAGTGATTGAAGCATTAAAAGAAAAATGTCATCCACAATTACTTTTCTTAGAAGCTGATAAAAACACGCTTATAAGGAGGTATAGTGATACAAGGCGTTTGCATCCGTTATCTATAGAAAATCTCACACTAGAAAACGCAATCGAAGTTGAAGCAGAACGTCTAGAGCCAATAAAGCAACAAGCTGATCTATTAATAGATACTTCAGAAATGTCGGTGCATGAGCTTGCAGAGATGCTCAGAGCGCGTTTATTGGGGAAAAGAGAAAGAGAACTCACCATCGTTTTTGAATCTTTTGGATTTAAACATGGGTTGCCAATTAATGCCGATTATGTTTTTGATGTTCGGTTTTTACCCAATCCACATTGGGATCCTAAGCTAAGGCCTATGACAGGTCTTGATAAGCCAGTTGCTGCCTTTTTAGCACGTCATACTGAAGTGCACAATTTTATTTATCAAACTCGTAGTTACCTAGAGCAGTGGTTACCTATGCTGGAAACCAATAATAGAAGTTATCTGACTATTGCGGTGGGCTGTACAGGTGGTAAGCATCGTTCTGTTTATGTTGCAGAACAACTTTCTGAATATTTTAAATCTAGAGGGAAAAACGTTCAGTCTCGCCATAGAACATTAGAAAAGAAAAAATAACATTGGATAAAATATAAATATAAATATAAATATAAATATAAATATAAATATAAATATAAATATAAATATAAATATAAATATAAGGAAATTTTAATTGTCATGAGAAATAATCAACCTGTCACTCAAAAGGAGTTCGAGTTAGGCTCAAACACAACACTGACTTCAACTACAGATATTGATAGTCGTATTACCTTTGCAAATGAAGCATTTAAGCATGTGAGTGGATTTGACTACAATGAATTTTTAGGCCAACCACACAACCTAGTCCGTCATCCGGATATGCCTCAAGAAGCATTTTTTGACATGTGGAAAACCCTAAAACGCGGAGAGCCCTGGAGTGCAGTCGTTAAAAACAGAAGAAAAAATGGCGATCATTATTGGGTTGTAGCAAATGCGATGCCTGTCATCAAAGATGATAAGCACATAGGCTATATGTCTATTAGAACTAAACCAACAAGCGCTCAAGTACAAGAAGCAGAAAAAGTCTATGCGCAGATGAGAGAAAATAGATCGCCTTTTAAATTACATAAAGGTTTAGTTTTAAGAAAAGGTTTTTTATCTTTTTTGAATTTGAATAAAGTATTGTCATTGAGAGCAAGAGCACATTTCCCACTTATTTTACTTTCCTTTCTCGTCCTCCTTACAGGCTGGTTTATTGATATGGATAAGTCAAAATTTATGGCACTGGCTGGAAGTACTATTTTCTTTGATATTCTTGCTTTATTATGGATAGAGCTTCAATTAGTTCGCCCCATGTTACACATAAAAAATCAAGCCTTAGACATCGCAAGTGGTAAACAATATGGTTCGATGAGTATTGACAGAGCGGATGAATTTGGGATGACGTTAAGGAGCATTGGACAAATAGGATTAAAATTTAAATGGGTGATAGGCGATTTAAAAGAAGAAACTATGAGTGTATACGATGCTGGCAACAAAATTGTAGACAAGATGGAAGGCTTAAGCAGACAAATAGAGCTAGCAACTGAAAGTGTCAATTCCACAGCGTCTGCAATGACTCAAATCACCTCAAGTGTCCAAAGTACCTCTGAGGCAGCAAAACAAGCGAGCCAATATGCGAGTGTTGCTAATGCGTCTGCCATTAAAGGGGGGAATGCAATGGCGGATATTATTAAAACCATGCAGGAGATATCTGCCAGTGCAAAAAAAATAGGTGATATCATCACTATCATTGATGGCATAGCCTTCCAAACAAATATTTTAGCACTTAATGCAGCGGTTGAAGCAGCAAGAGCAGGAGAACAAGGGAGAGGATTTGCGGTTGTTGCAGGTGAAGTTAGACAACTTGCGCAAAGAAGTGCCCAAGCGGCCAATGAAATCAAAGGGCTCATCGAAAACAGCAACGTTAAAGTTCAAGCTGGTTCTAATTTAGTAGAAAATGCAGATAAAGAAATTACTGAAATTGTCCAACAAGTTCAACGTGTTCATGCAATGATCGAAGATATCAGTAATGCGACACTTGAACAGACTCAAGGCATCATGCAAATTGACGTGTCTGTTGATAAACTTGACAAAATAATCAATGAAAATGCCCATTTAACCGAAGAAACAATGGATGTCACCAAAGAGCTACAAGAAAAAACACAATCTTTAGTTAATGCAACTAAAGCATTTGATTCAAAATAGGGTAAATGTTTTTAGTTCATTGGATTTACAGTTGACTGTTATCCATGAGCTAATTCTCTTAAGCAAATATTTATGCAATAACCATGGGTGTATTAAAAAACATTAATTTATCTAATAGATGCTTGATAATTAGGCTAGCCTTAAACGAATGGGGCTATTTCACATACTGTGAACAAATAATTACCTACATAAAGAATAAAATTTAGCTCATAGTTTTATACACTATAATGACTTCGTTTTAATCTCTTCAGTTGATAATACTTCTGTCAATATAACCCCATCAGTCACATGCATTTTAATTTTTTGCCCTTTTTTCACCTGCAAATGACTTGAAATGCGTTTTTTATCCTCAGATAACACCACTGAATAACCACGATTTAACGTTTTTAATGGGCTAAGTGCATCTAGGCTACTGCATTTAGTGCTTAATTGATTTTTAGCCTGATTAATTAGAAATTCCATTGTAGTATCTCTTTTTGCTCTCAAAAGATTTAGTCTGTTTTTTTGCATTGATACAACATATCGCATATCAATTTTTAATAAACTTTGGCTTAATAACTGAGCTCTTTTTTTATTATCTGAGAGCTTACCTATAGTGGCAGGATAGAGTTTTTTATCTAATAAATTGATTTTCTGTTGGTGTAGAAGAAGAAAATTTCTTATCGATTGGCTTAACTTATATGACTGCTGTTCTAAAAGCTGATGTGCTCTACTTATTCTAATTGTAGGATCGCAAGCAGCTAGCCTTTCTTTAAGTCGAGATAAACGATTTAGCCCTATCTGGTAAGGATTAAATGCATCTAATTTGGTGTTTAAACTCAGCCATTTTTCCTTCAAACCATTGATTTTTTGATTTCCAAGTTTCTCTAATTGATTTTGGATTTCTGTTAAATGCATTAATTGCCGTGTTATTTTAATTTGCGGATGCTGATACTTTAATCTATGAAAAAGGTGATCAAATGTTTGTTGTTGTTGCGAAAAATAGTAATCAACTGCCATCTGTAAGCGTTGCCTACTTCTCTGAACTAATTGAATAAGCGCCACACTATCACGAGAAACCAATTCTGCTGCAGCTGAGGGAGTTGGTGCTCTAATATCTGCCACAAAATCCGCTATTGTAAAATCCGTTTCATGCCCTACCCCACTGATGATTGGTATTTTACTTGCAAAAATTGCTCTAGCAACTCGCTCCTCATTGAAACACCAAAGATCTTCTAACGAACCACCACCACGAGCCACAATAAGTACATCCACTTCATTACGTAGATTAGCTATTTCTATCATTTGGGCTATTTGTTCGATGGCAGATTGTCCTTGGACCATTGTAGGATAAATCACTACGGGTAATCCGGGATCACGTCGTTTTAGTACATTCAAAATATCTTGAAGAGCAGCACCAGACGATGAAGTAATAACACCAATAGATTTAACACTGACAGGTAGTGCTTTTTTTAATTGAGAGTCAAATAAGCCTTCAGCATGAAGTTTATTTTTTAAAGCCTCAAATTTTTGTTGTAATAACCCTTCGCCCGCGGGCTTTATATTTTCAACAACAAGCTGGTAGTCTCCTCTAGGCTCATAGAGAGTAACATTTGCCCTAACTATAACCAGCATACCATTGGCTGGTGAGAAATTGACCCTTATATTATTTCCTCTAAACATAGCGGCACGAATTTGTGCCGAATCATCTTTCAAAGTAAAATACCAGTGGCCTGAACTTGGGCGAGAAAAATTGGAAATCTCGCCAACCAATAATATGTGTGAAGCATTTGCTTCAAGCATCAATCTAATTTGATGGTTAAGCCTCGATACAGTGAACAAGTTATTTTCAGTTGGTGACATAATCGCTTGATTTGATGGATACATGCCTGTTATCCTTTTTGTTGCTCAGTAAAACGTTTTAATGAAAAGAAACTCAAATCATATGGGATAGGTTCATTTCGCGCAAAAGATGATCCAATCTCACCAAGTACACTTGCGAACTTAAACCCATGCCCACTCAGTCCACTGATCAGCATGATTTTTTTTTGTTCGTCGAGAGTATCAATAATAAAATGCCCATCTGAAGTCATATCATAACTACAGGATTTTCCCATAAGACATCCACCTACGCCTGGCAAAAATCGTTTCAAAAATTTAAGCAAAGCACTTCCATCTGATATTTTACTACCAAAAGGGACTCTATCTTCTCTTGAATGCATTATTTCCCACTCTATATGCTTACCTATTTTTAGCGCGTTATCTACTGCAGGAAATCCGTAGTATGCTTCACCATGCTCATCTTCTATTGTAAATGCAGGAAAATTGTTGAGATAACTAAAGCGGCCGTCTGCTTGATGCCATGCAAAAACACGTCTTATAGGCGTAATAGGTAGGTTTGGAAAGATCTCTCTAACCCAAGTACCAGCAGTAACGATAGCTTTAGACGCAAAAAAATCTCCTTGAGACGTTTTTACTTGAACGCCCGATTCTGATGTTTCGACTGCAAATACTTTACAATTAAAAGCATGTTCAGCTTCTACTTGCTTACTCAGTTCAAGATAACTTTCAATTATATTTTCACAAAATAAAACCCCTGCATTAGGTTCATATACAGCACTGTAATTTTCAGGTAATTGCAATTCAGGCCATATTTTTTTGCAGGTTTTAGCGTCTTTAACTTCCACTTCAAGTGCATATTTATTCGCACTTTTTATCGCTTGGGTGATAAAAAGTGCATTTGATGGTCCCGCATTTAATACCCCACATTGTTCAAATATGGGTATTCCACTTGTATGCTTCACATAGTCTTTGAGTCCTAACCATAACTTTTGTGCTTGCAAGAGCATTGGGACGTATTCGTCGCCTTCACCATAAGCTTGTCTCATGATTCTGGTTTCGCCATGATGACTACCATGCTGATGGGGTGGCATAAATTCATCAACCATCAAAACCTTTAGCCCCGCTTTTGCACTGTAATATCCAGCAGCTGAACCCACTGAACCTGTACCTATGATGATAAGATCATATTCTTTTTTCATATCGCCCAACTCATTTAACTCACTTGCCATGGTAATGTTTCACCAGCCATGAAAGGTACGATTACATGTTCGTTTACCGAAATTTCAGTAGGTTGCAACTCAGGTAATTTAGTCATAGTTATTGTGCCCTCATTTAGGGGCATCTCATAAAAACGAGCTCCATTTTCAGAACAAAATGCTTCTAAGTACTCTAATGCATTCATTTCATCAAATACTTGGGTATAGATGCTCAATGCATTTAAAGAATTAAACGCACCTGCACATCCACATGCACTTTCTTTTAAATGTTTAAAATGAGGAGCCGAGTCTGTACCTAAGAACAGACGTTTATTTCCTGAAGCTATCGCTTGTCGCAGGGCTTTTTGGTGAATATTACGTTTTAGAATAGGTAAACAAAATAAATGCGGTCTTATCCCACCGACTAGCATATCATTTCGATTAAATAAAAGATGCTGAGGAGTAATCGTTGCTGCAGTATAATCATCAGCCGCTAATATAAATTCTGCAGCTTCTTTTGTCGTAATATGTTCAAGTACAATTTTTAATTCTGGGAAATGCTTTCTTAAAGGCAATAGTGTTCTTTCAATAAACACTGCTTCTCTATCAAAAATATCAATTTCTTTGTCAGTGACCTCACCATGAATTAAAAGTGGCATGCCTATTTTTTGCATAGTTTCGAATAGCTCATAAGCCTCTTTGATATCCGCTATCCCATGACTAGAATTTGTCGTTGCATGTGCAGGATATAATTTAGTTGCGGTAATTAAACCACTTCTTTTTCCTTCAATTAATGTGCTTTTATTTAAATCTCTGGACAAATAACAGGTCATTAGTGGCATAAATTCATCTCCCGAAGGAATGGCTGCAATGACTCTATCACGATATGCTTGAGCTGCCTCTAATGTAGTAATTGGTTTAGTCAAATTAGGCATGATTATCGCACGTTTAAAATGTCTTGATGTATACGGGAGAACCGCCTTAAGTATATCCTCATCTCTTAAATGCAGATGCCAGTCATCAGGTTTTCTTAATGTAATAGATTGTGGTGATAATGTTGTTTGCATAGTACTTTACCTTTAATTTAGAAGCCTATTTTCAAATATATTTGACTAGAAAAACACTTAGTTCGATTAAATCGAATAGAATAAAGCATTACCGCCCTTCCCCCTTTCCTTAAACCGTTCGTACGAACCTGGTACAGCTTATTCTTAAAATATCTCACTTTTTGTAAGACGTTCTTTACTTATGCAATGCTCTTAAATCAAATAGTTTGAGTTCTATAAACCATTTATTAGCTATTGCATAATGAGCTTGCGGACTGCAAGCGTTTATCTAGCTGTTCATCTTGATAGATTTAAATGGATCTTTGTACCGAAGCTTTATTATTCATACATGTAACCTACTTGGTTTCCTCCAACTTTTAAGATGGACAGCTTCGAGTCTTCGATTTATCCAATTCATCAAGGTTTAAAATCTGTGTATACTGTCCACTATTTTGACAAACTACCCAAACCCTCTCATTAAAAAGGTTAGCTTTTGTATGGTGAATGTCATTTCTAGGGAGGAGGTTCTCTCTTATTATGATAAGTTTCAAGCCGTGCTCTAGTATTTTTGTGGCGGCTTGCCTGGCATTTCTTCGCTTTTTCTACTTTACTCGAATATGAATATTTCATCAGCATAGCAGACTATTTAGAGTCCTCTTTTCATCATCTATTGAAGAAGGTATCAAGAAATTTATTAGCAATGAGATTTAATATTAAGCCATCTTCCTCCTGCTTGCAAATTTGTTGCAGGATGTTCTTATTACTTACCCTTTTATGTTACTAACTTCTTTTGCCTTGATTTCAATGTCAGTCGATAAATGAGAGCTTATTGCATCCACTAAATCGTACATGCCAAGCCTATCTCCTTTCATTAATGTACTTGAGTTTTATTATTGATTCCTCCCTTCAGAGCGAATTTAACCTTTTGATATCAATTGTCCTCTAAAAGAAGGATTCAGTGCTAGGCTTCTTGAGTATATTGTGCTGACGCCCTGTATATCATCCAATCCTCAAACACATAATAGATCTGACTAAGTATCGGATTTTGCGTTATGTTGCTCGTTTATCCATCTATCAAAGCGACCACCGTTCATTTGCATTATATGCTATATACTGCCTATGACTTCCTTCAGACCCAACCGTTGACCAGTTGCGTCCTTATTAATCGGATTAACTTCCCCTTAGTAAGGGTGTTTCCACTTTCTTTCAAGTGAACGGGTTTGCCAGCTTCGCTAGGCAAACAACAGCAAAACGCCTGCAAAAGCAGGCGTTTTATTGACTTAGTGATATTCGGGTCGAGTCATTGGTGCACTAGATTGTTTCGATGCTATATGGCCTCCAGCTTTTCCTTTGCCTACAAAAACAAAGGCAGGGCGCTCCCAGTCGCTGTAAGGAATAACGCTGGGTACATAAGGAGGAGCGGGAGCTTTTGTAACAGGTGAAGAGGCCTTGTTGATTGATCTTGAATGCAACTTCCTGTTGAAGCTTAATCGATTGCCTTCTTTAGAGATAGCATCGGTCATATCATTTTTTTCAACATTTTTTATGACTGTTTGCACATTATCTACATTAGCTGATATATTGGTATAATCTTTAGTTTCACTTGATACACTTTCGTTTACTGAATGCACAAGAACAATATTGCTGTTTTTGTCCTCTGTCTGTGGTTCAGATAATGTACTTTTCCCTAGAATTGCAACATCCTTTGAACTGCTATTTAAAGAAACTTCCAAATTATCAGTATTTTGAACCGCATTCGCAGGCATGTTTTTTTCTACATCCATATCAATATTTCTATCTTCAGCTTTTTTTGCTGCCAAAGTACGATCTTCATGACTGAACTTCAAATCAACCCCATCATAATTATTAGGTCTATTACCCTGATCAGTTTCATCTGATGGTGAAAATGTAGATAAAAGATCGTAATTTACCCAAACTTTACCTGTTGACATTTCAGGTGAGGCAAATGCACCTTCCATAACCATCGGTGTAGCAGTTAATTGACGATATTTTCTACGTTTTTGTCCATTAGATCGCATTTGACGCATATTACGTCTTGAACGCTTGTTTTTTTCATTATTTTCATTAGAAAATGAAGTTTCATTTAGTTCTTGAATTACTTCACTCTCTAACGTTAATTGATTTTCGATAACCTCTTTTGTTGCTTTTACTCTAACTGAGTCTGTTAACTTGCGACGTTCACGTCTAGGTTTATTAGGTAGATTATCTGACGCAGTTTGTTTGTTTGAGTTATAACTATTTTTATCTGACTTATTTACCCCTTCAAGTTCACTGCGGTTATTCTCTTTTGACGCCGTCTCTTTAGAATTGTCTTTAATCCTTTCCTTGCGAACTGCTGGAGATTGTTCCTGAGCCAGAGCTTCTGAATTTACCTCTTGTGGCTTTGTTACACGTGGATTACGATTTCTTTCGCGACGTGGTCTATTATTTCTTTGCGGCCTTTGTGTACTTTGACGAGCAGCTTCTTTAGTTTCAGGTTTAGCTTCTTCAGATTTAAATAAACCTGTCAAGAATTTAGATAGTCTTGTAAAAAGCCCCTCTTTTACCTTCGCGGCAGTTACTGGTGGAGGAGTATCAGCTTTAATGGTATGCGCCTTCACTGCGGGTTGTTGTGCAACAGGCACTTTTTTGACTGGGACAGATTCTTCAGCATAAGAAAACTTTGATGAGTCATAGCTTTCTGCTAATTGATAACTTAATTGCTCAGCACCATCTCCTCGTTTCATGCGCTGGATGTGGTAGTGTGGTGTTTGCATATTTTCGTTAGGCACAATGATAATTTTTAAACCTTCATGCTCTTTTTCTATTGCCTGAACCGCACTTCTTTTTTCGTTAAGAAGATAAGATGCAATTTGCACCGGTACAATCACCTGTACTTCACTAGTTCTATCTTTTAAAGCTGCTTCTTCTATTAATCTTAAGATAGATAAGGATAATGATTCATTATCTCTTACTCGTCCAGTGCCGCTGCATCGAGGACAAATATGATGACTTGATTCATTTAATGAAGGACTTAGCCTTTGTCTAGACATTTCAAGAAGACCAAATTTAGAAATTCGTGCAAATTGAATTCTTGCCCTGTCAGATTTAACTGCATCTTTTAAACGCATTTCCACATCACGCTGATGCTTTATAGGGGTCATATCAATAAAGTCAATGACAATAAGTCCACCTAAATCTCTTAATCTTAACTGTCTAGCAATTTCATCTGCTGCCTCAAGATTAGTGTGATAAGCTGTTTCTTCAATGTCTCTTCCTCGTGTAGATCTCGCTGAGTTGATATCTATTGCGGTTAATGCTTCTGTGGTATCAATAACGATTGAGCCACCAGAAGGTAAACGTACTTCTCTTTGGTAAGCAGATTCAATTTGAGATTCAATTTGAAAGTGACTAAATAGCGGGGTATCACCAGTATAAAGTTTAATTTTGCTTATAAAATCAGGGCGTCCTAATGTAGCAATATGCAGTTTTGCTTCTTCGAACAGCTCAGGACTATCAATTAAAATTTCCGCGACTTCAGGTCGTAAATAATCCCTAAAAGCACGTACAATAACGCTGCTTTCTTGATGGATTAAAAAAGGAGCTGGTCTGCTAGCCGCTGCTTCCTTTATTGCTTCCCAATGTTTTACTCTAAAAGAGAGATCCCATTGGAGTGCTTCAGGAGATTTACCCATTCCTGCAGTTCGAATTATAAGACCCATTTCATTTGGGATATCTAAAGAAGAAAGTGCAGTTTTTAGTTCAGTTCGTTCTTCGCCTTCAATACGCCTAGAAATACCACCAGCACGAGGATTATTGGGCATCAAAACAAGATAGCTACCGGCCAAACTAATAAAAGTTGTCAGAACCGCATTTTTGTTGCCACGCTCTTCTTTCTCGACTTGAACGATAAGCTCTTGCCCAATTTCTAATACATCCGTAATATTAGGGCGACCTTCACCTTGAAATTTCTTACTAAAATATTCTCTAGAAACTTCTTTAAATGGCAAAAAACCTCTTCGTTCGCAACCATAATCTACCCAAGCGGCATCAAGGCTTGGTTCAAGCTTACTGATTTTGCCTTTGTAGATATTAGATTTTTTTAATTCATGGCTTGTATTCTCTATATCGAGATCGTAAAGTCGTTGGCCATCAACAAGAGCTACACGTAGCTCTTCTTGCTGAGTGGCATTAATTAGCATTCTTTTCATGGTTCTATACTCAATAATTACGTAATTGTTTACGGTTAATGTCTATTGAGCAGAGCATCACAGAGGAGTTTATATGCAGAAATTGAAGAGAATTTAATCTCAACTCTGGCAACCTCCCGGTTGGCATATTTTTATGATTTGCATACTACGAATAGTGAAGGAATTTAATTAACATATTATTTTTCTACACAAGTTATGAGTCGATTATTGCATTTATCTATCTGTGTGACGTATATCATTGTAATGTGTTAGTTTCACTTTCTTAAAATTCTGTGGTGAACTGCTCACCTTTTGTTTCTTTAGCGTCTTATGCCTTTGCTGCGCCTTTAAACTTTTTTTAAAATTTTGCATTATGAAGAAATTATTGATTTGGCGCCAATTGAGCCTAGGTAAAACTTCATTCATAACTCCTTTATACAACAATATGACTTTTTTTTATAGTACTAAATCTACTTTTTTTTTCATTTAGATAAAATTTAATCAAATCATACAAATTGTAACTATTTAGCACTTAACCAGTTGGCTAAATCACAATATTGTTGAACACTTAGATTCTCTGCTCTGAGGGTATTATCAATACCTACCTGTTCTAAGTCATTTAATTCACATAATTCACTTAAGCTGTTTCTGAGAGTCTTACGTCTTTGAGCGAATGCCATAGCGGTAATTCTGGCTAATAGACTAATATCTTTTACATGATATTTGGGTGTTGTATGTGGGATGAGTTTTACTACCGCTGAATCGACTTTAGGTGCAGGTTTAAAAGCGTTTGGTGGCACTTCAAGCACAGGAATCACTTCACAATAATATTGTGCCATAATGGATAAACGTCCATAATTCTTGCTCCCAGGACCGGCGGATAACCGTTCAACAACCTCTTTTTGCAACATAAAAAACATGTCTAAAATTTTATCTGTAAACGTAAAAAGGTGAAACATTAAAGGAGTCGAAATATTATAGGGTAAATTACCAAAAACACGCAGTGGTTTCTGATGCTCACTACTTAAAGCATTAAAATCAAATTTAAGTGCATCTTGCTGATATATAGTCAACTGATCTCTTATAAAAGGATGAGATTGTAATCTCTGCGCTAAATCTCTATCAATCTCAATGACATTTAACTTTTTAATTCGTGAGGCGACGACTTCGGTTAATGCCCCCAAACCTGGCCCTATTTCTAATAATACTTCATCATCTTTTGGATTAATGGCCGCAACAATATTTTCTATCACATTCATATCGACCAAAAAATTTTGCCCGAATCTTTTTCTGGCCGTATGGCCTAGATGTGTTTTATTCATTTTTTACTCTACGTTGTCTAAAGGCAAAAATAATAGCACTTTTCATTCACATGCTAAACTAAACCCTTGATATGTTCGTAAGCCGCTATCATGCTACCAGGATTCGCTGTAAATGTTCCAGCCATATCTAATGCAGTACCATGATCAACAGAAACCCTTAAAAAAGGTAATCCAAACGTGATATTGATAGCCTCACCAAACCCTTGATATTTAAGCACAGGTAAACCTTGATCGTGATACATGGTTAAAATTAAATCAGCATCGTCTAAATATTTAGGTTGAAACATGGTGTCTGCAGGCATAGGACCAATTAAATCATAGCCTTTATCTCTTAACATCTGTAGCACAGGGATAATGGTATCAATTTCTTCCCGACCTAAATGTCCATCTTCGCCCGCATGAGGATTCAATCCACAGACATAAATTTTAGGATGCTTTTTGTGGTATTTGTTTTGTAATTCGCTATGTACAATTTCTAATACTTGCTGCAGACTTTCCTTCGTTATTGTTTCACTTACCTTATTCAAAGGGATATGGGTTGTTGCTAAGCCAACTTTCATAATTTTTGTCGCCAGCACCATAACCACTTTTTCAACATTCGCTATATCAGCTAGGAATTCAGTATGACCAGAAAATAGTACACCCGCTTCATTTATAATTCCCTTATGAACAGGGCCTGTCAAAAGCGCAGAAAACTCCCCTTGCATACACCCTATTGATGCTCTAGTTAATACTTCTAAGACGTAGTGACTATTCAAAGCATTTAGCTCACCCGCAATAACCTCTGCTTTCAAAGGAACATGCAATACGGTTATAATTAAAGTTTTTTTTCTGCTTTCATTACATGAAAGAGAGGCAGTTGAAACAGAACCGTATGTATCAGCACAGTAGTCTTTGATCTCTATCTGAATGTTAGCCTGTTCTGCTCGTTGCTTTAACAGTAATTTATCAATACATACGACAATGCCCTCAGTACCGACTTTTTGTAGTAGCATTAAAACAATATCAGGTCCAATCCCAGCGGGCTCGCCCGCTGAGATGATAATTGGTTTATTCTTTAACATATCCATCTGTAATTTTAATGTATGCCGAAGCTTTTAATTGTCTTTCCCAAATTTGAACTTCTTGAGCTAATTTCTGGTTAAATATAATTTCTCTTGCTCTTTCTTTATAGCCTTCATTCGTTTTATCAGAAGTACGCTTATCAAGTAATTCAATTAAATGCCAGCCAAAGCTAGATTTTATAGGTTCACTTAGCTGATTTTTATTTAAATTAAGTGTGGCATTTGCAAAGTCAGGATCATAATTATTCACATTAGACCAGCCTAATTCACCTCCTTTAGCAGCAGTGCCTGGATCATCAGAAAATTCTTTTGCCGCTTCATTGAAGGTCATTGCACCTGATTTAATTTTTTGAGTAAGTTCAATTAATTTTGCTTTTGCCGCTTCATCATTAAAGACTGGATTTGTTTTTAATAATATATGGCGAGCATTAACCTCGGTAACATTCAATACTTGTTTAGTACTTCTGACATCATTAACTTTAATGATATGATAGCCTATAGGCGAACGTAAAGGCCCAATAATGGCTCCTTTTTTAGGGGTCGCTAGTTTCTCAGAGAAAAATGGTGGCAGCTCTTCTACCTTGCCCCATCCCATTTGACCGCCATCTAATGCTTGAGCATCAGCTGAATAAGTATAAGCAAGTTTTGCGAAATCTCCGCCCCCCTTAATTTGGCTTGTGATTTCTGTTGCTAACTCAAACCCATCACTTTCTTCTAAAGCTGAAGGGTTTTGAGGTAATGCAATTAAGATATGGCTTAAATTAACTTCAAAACGTTCAACATTTTGAGCAGAAATTTGTTTTGCTAATGCTTCGACTTCATTATCAGGAATACGGACTTTTTTACCGAGTTCAATAGATTGTACTTGGCTTAACAGAATATCTTTTTTTACTTGGCTACGGTATTCATTAAAAGAAATACCTTGGCTTTGGAGGTGCCCTTTCATTTCTTCAACAGTTACACCATTTCTAAGGGCAATATCTGCAATAGCGGATTCAATGCTTTGATCGCTTATTTTTATACCTTTATTTTTAGCAATTTGCATTTGCAAATTTTCTGAAATTAAACGGTCTAAAATTTGTTGACGCAATTTATTGTCATCAGGCAGCGTCTGTTTAGATTGACTTGCATTTGATTTAATATTTTCAAGCATTGTTTCAACTTCACTTTGAAGAACAACACTATCATTCACAACAGCTGCAATGCTATTGACTTGAACTGGTGCACTGTAGCTTTGCGATACATACAATTGGCTTATTAATAATGAGCAAACTAACAGACGTTTTATTTTCTTCATAAAGAACCTTTTCTATTTTACATAAAGTTGAAAATCATCATTTCAGTAATTCACTAAAAACCACGACGATAAGGTAGAATACCTTGTTCTAGCATATTTTGAGAACCCAAATCAATGCCTTGACCCAAGCCATTAATTTTTAAAATTAGAGAAACTTTTTCATCATAACGACTACTCTGGTCAAATCCGATAATTTTTCTCTCGTAAGTAACCCCAACTCCCCAGCAACAAGAATTATATTGAATTCCAGCAAATTGTTCCGCAGGTTGATTTTGTTTAGTATCATAATATAATCGGCCAACTAAAGCGACTCGATCCATTAAGGGCCAACTTGCCACTGCTCCGACCTGAGAAATTCCTTCTAAGAATTGTGGTGGGTTATTATTAGCAAATCCATCCAATGTGGCGTTAATATAATCGCCATTAGCGTATCGATAACTCCCTTGAAGGACTCTATCTCTATCTTTTTTGTACTCAACAATTGCATTAGCAAGTGCCAATGAACTTAAACGTGTATCATATTGCAAACCGCCTCTTAATCCCCAAAGATCGTCAATTTTAAACATTGAATCGGCAGCCCAGGTTAAACTACCATCATCATTATTACGGTTTATTGCAGAAGCTTGAGTGTTTTTTTCTGAGCGCTGTGGAGTAAAATGATAGATTTGACCAAGTGAAATATTAAACTTCTCATCTGCTTTATCATCATATACTCTAGAGGTAAACCCTGCAGTTACCATATTACTTGAAGCTATTCTATCGATACCACTATAGATACGATTCCTGAATAAACCTATGGTATCGTTTTGTAATAAAGCAGAGTCTATATTTTGAATACGTGACTGGTCATCAAAAGGGGTATAAAGGTATTGGACTCTGGGTTCTAAGGTTTGAATAAACCGCTCATTAGTACCATATCTACGTTCAAAAACCATTCTTGCATCCGCTTTATATTGAGGTAACACTCTAGAATAAGTACGTTCAAAATTGCCACTATTATTGAATCTGTCATCCTCTTCACGTCTGTAGTACGTACTGTACAAACGAACCTCACTATCTAGACTAGCATAGGAATTGCTTATGGGAAAATTCAGTACAGGCTCAATGTGTGTTCTTTGAATATTAGCTAGTCTAGGATTCTCATTTTTGAATTGGGTAAATTCTGAAAAGATTTTAAAATCTAACAAACCTAAATCTGGCTTAAAATAATTAATATTAAGTCTAGGTTCAGTCACATAAGCAGACGGCGCTGAATCTGAAAAGAGTTGAAAGCGGGTTGTAGATAAAGAAAAATCAAAACTCTCATCAGCATAACCAGCAGAAAGATTTTGAGTGGCATAGCCTGAAGTAGAATTTCCATAAGCAGTATCAAGATCTGTAAAATACTTAATATCACTTACTCTGGTTACATCAGCATTTAAGCGCCAAACTTTATTAATTACACCAGAATGTTGCCAATAAAATAGCCAACGGTCTCTATCAGCCAATTCATCATTCGGTAGATAATCACCTTGCAGTAATCCCTTCCCTGTTACATTCAAATAGCGAAATTCATTTTGTAATTGAAGGCCTCGCGCAGAAATATAATGAGGGGAGATTGTCGCATCATAATTAGGTGCAATATTCCAATAGTAAGGAATCGTTACCTCAAAATCATTAGTTGAACTATATCGATAACTGGGAATAAGAAAACCAGAGCGTCTTCTATCCCCTAAAGGAAATTCTAAATAAGGAGAGTAAAATACAGGAACAGGGCCTAGCCTAACCACTGCATTATATACTTTTGCAACCTCTTCTTCTTTATCATGGATAACAGTAGTACCACTAACACTCCAGCTATTATCACCTTGCAAACATGAAGTAAACGTCCCATTTTTCATCACTGCAAATCGATTATTGTCTCTAACTTCAACTTTCTCAGCATAACCCCTGCCTTGTTTACCTACCATATCGTAGTAGCTTTTTGTAACATCCGTGTCGCGATTTAGCAAATTTGTATGGGCACTTTCGCCTTTTAATTGAACAATCGGGTCAGAATAAAAGACATTACCTGTTGCAGTTGCAGTCCTCTCGGAAACATCAACCGTTTGAGTTAGTCTTAATTTATCTGTTTTTAATGTACTATTACCTTGCTTTAGTACGACATTTCCTACAAACAATGCATCAGTAGGATAATGCCCAACTAGTTCGTCAGAATTGATGTTCACAGGTAATTCATCAATCGCCCCCTCAACAAGATCACCTTCAAATTTAGGTACTCCAATCAGGCATTGTTCAAACAAAGATTGTCCAAAAGCAACAGGGCTAATCATTAAAGAGAGTGTTGATAGTATTAATTTAGAAGAAGGTTTCATTTACGCCACAGAAAAATATAGGATTGTAATAGCACATTAAATTTATCCTCACACTTTAATATAAACAGCGTCACTAATCAATAAATTAGTAATATTCATCCAAAGCATGTCTTTATTTTATGCAGTCATTTAATGGAGTTTAATGTACTGTGCAAAAAAAATGCCTATCAATAAGATAAGCATTTTTTCAATTTTTACAGCTTTATTTGATTAATTAGGCTTCATCATCCAAATGCTCATGTAGTTCAGGCATTTTGCGACTAAAACCAGCCGTAAGAAAGACCATATAAGTAAATCCAATCCCAGCCCATATCAAGCCTAAATACATAGCCCTAGTTTCTAGGCTAAACCAAAGTGAACTTACGGCAATAATTCCTAGTAAAGGTAATAATAAATATTTAATATTATCTTTTAGAGTTTTTGATTGTTTTTCAGCGAAATAGAATTTCGCGATAACAGAAACATTAACAAAGGTAAATGCGACAAGCGCACCAAATGCAATTAATGAGTATCCTAAATCAGCATCAAAATTAACTGCAACAAGACATAGTCCCCCAGCGATTAAAAGATTCCATATTGGTGTTCTGAATTTGGGATGCAAATGACCAAAAACTTTTCTTGGTAGAACACCATCACGACCCATTACATACATAAGACGAGATACCCCAGCTTGAGAAGCCAAACCTGAAGCAACTACCGTTACACTAGAAAAAACTAAGATTACAGATTGTGCTAATGTCCCAGCCACTAATTTAATGATGTCCGGTTGAGTAGAACTTAAATCACTAAAATGCGACGCTAAAGGAATATTTACTCCTAAAGAAGGAATGAGAAGTCCTTGGTATGGAAAAAATATTTCTAACACATAAGAAACAATAATAAAGAGTACACCACCAACAAAGGCAGTTAAAAATATAGCTTTTGGTACCACTTTACGTGCATTGTGAGTTTCCTCGGTAAGAGAACTAATACCATCAAAACCCAAGAAGGAGAAACATAAGATGGTTGCTCCTCCGATAATTAAGAATGGATCAAAGGAGTCAGAGAAAAATGGTTTTGTTGTAAATAGTGCAGCACCTGATTGCTGATGAATATCTGTACCTGCATTGATTTTGTAAATCATTAGTGCAGTAAAGACAACAATAATACCAATTTGGACTAATACGATAATTTTATTAAAGTTAGATACTAATTCTAATCCATAAATATTTGCCGCTGTCATAGCCACAGTAAGCACTATGACAAATACCCAAGCCGGGATGAATGGCATAATTTCATGTAGATAAAGTTTTGCTAATAAAATATTAATCATAGGCATCAGCAGATAATCTAACATAGAAGACCAACCTACCATAAACCCAATATGTGGACTGACTGTTTTTTGAGTATAAGTATAAGCAGAGCCGGCTGATGGAAAACGTTTAACCATTTGTCCATAGCTATAGGCTGTAAATAACATGGCTACAAGTGCAAAAATATATGCTGTTGGTACATGTCCTCTTGAATCGTTTTGGACCAGCCCAAACGTATCAAATACAGTCATAGGTTGTAGATAAGCTAAGCCCATCATGACCATAGCGAAAAGAGTAAGTGTTTTTTTGAGACGAATTGGCTCGTTATGTATATTAGATGACATAAGTGAACATTCCTTTTAAAAGTGTGTAAACAATTGAAATAAAGTAAGTTAGATTGTTTTCATGTGGCTAATAGCCACCACCTGTCTCAGGAAACTTCGCAATTGCTTAACACACGCTTGCGGAGAAAAAAAACGCAATGTGAAATGAGAGTGGTTCTCAATATTAAAAAGAATGGAAAATTGACCTAGGCCAATAAACCGGGATTGCCTTTTTTGTAATAAGACAGAATCAGCTTTGACTGATGATAATTGAAATAAAGTTTCCATTATCTTCCCTAATTTAAAGTCGGCGTTAAAACGCTTTAGATAAAATATTCTCCGGATGTTTTCCGGCCCCTTTTTTATTACATTAATTACAAATTTAACTACAAAGTTTAAAAAAATGAATCAAAAATAGTTCAAATTGACATGCAAACAATAGCATTACTTTAATTTAATAGTAATTTTATTGTTTTAGCAAAAAGAGGCGCATTTTGCCTAACATTGAGAAGACAAGCAAGAGAGTTTTTTAAAAAATAGCTCTTTTTTTAATCAATCAACCCCTCTATCGCTCCTCTGCTTTTTTACACACGTTTTTATTCATTAATTTCATTTAATTTCATATAGATAAAAAACTCTTTCCATAAATCAGTTTTATGTAAAAAAAAGAAAATTTTAAATTGAGTCAATTATTTATCCTGCTTCAGCTTGCTGTTAATTTTTTTAACAAAATGCTACAATTTATGATGAGATCATGATGTAATATCTTAATTATCCGTTGTTAAGTCTTAATGACAGTAATCAGACTATGCGTTTTGAATTAAATCATTAATAAGCTTAGCTCAATTATCACTACAAGGAGTTATCATTTGAATACGCAAATAAGCCCATTAGGTGCTATGGATTTATTATCTCAAATTGAGGTAGATAGACTAAAAGAAACTGCAACAGGTGATTTGTATCGTTTATTCCGAAACTGTTCATTAGCTGTTTTAAATTCAGGGATCTTAACCGATGATAGCCATGCATTACTTGAAAAACACGCAGATTTTGTGATCAATGTATTAAGAAGAGAAAGAGGCGTCAAACTTGAATTAATCAACCCTCCAAGCCATGCTTTCGTTGATGGGCAAATTATACGTTCAATCCAAGCCAATCTGTTTGCTGTTTTAAGAGACATTCTGTTTGTTGGCGAGCAATTGACAGAAAAATATGCAAATTTCGAACAAACTGATCCTGATGCCAGTTGGCAAATTACTAACTTAGTTTTTGCGATTTTAAGAAATGCAAAGACACTGAGATTAGGAGAGGATCCTAATCTTATTGTTTGCTGGGGCGGTCACTCTATCAATGCGCAAGAATATCAATATTCTCGTAATGTAGGACATGAGTTAGGTTTAAGAGGCCTTAATATTTGTACCGGATGCGGCGCTGGTATCATGGAAGGACCAATGAAAGGTGCTGCAGTAGGCCACGCTCAACAACGGAATCATGACAGCCGTTTTCTAGGTATTTCTGAGCCATCAATTATTGCAGCAGAACCACCAAATCCTTTAGTTAATGAACTAATTATTATGCCGGATATTGAAAAACGTTTAGAAGCATTTGTCAGATTAGGACATGGTATTATCATTTTCCCTGGTGGGCCTGGTACTGCTGAAGAATTACTTTATCTGCTAGGTATTTTACTCAATCCTGCTAATAAAGATGCTGAAGTTCCATTGATATTAACAGGTCCTAAAAGTACAGAAGCTTATTTTGCTGCTATGGATGAATTTATTGGTGCGACACTAGGGGATGCAGCGCGTAAACTCTACACGATTATTATTGATGATCCTGAAGAAGTCGCAAGGCGCATGAATAAATCGATGATAAAAGTTAAAGAACATAGGAAGCAAATGGGAGATGCTTATTCTTTCCATTGGGGACTTAAAATTAATCATGAACTCCAGATGCCTTTTGAACCGACTCATGAAAATATGGCTGCTTTAGATTTACATAAAGAGAGGCCTGTAGAGCTTTTAGCTGCAGATTTAAGACGTGCATTTTCGGGTATTGTGGCTGGTAATATAAAAGAGGCTGGTATTAAAGCGATTAAATCTCACGGACCTTATGTATTATCAGGCGATCAAGATATTATGACTCGTATGGATAAATTACTCAGAAGTTTTGTAGAACAAAATAGGATGAAACTGCCAGGAGGTACTCCTTATGAACCGTGCTATGAAATTCATCTTTAATAGATAAGTATTGTTTAGTCACTGACATGCATATTGCAAACTCAGTGACTAAATCTCCCTAAATCCTCTAAAGAATAAGCAGGGACCTGATTTTTTTCAAATAAATCGACACCGACAAAAATAGCGCCAATCACCTCTTTTTTGTCATCATAAATAGGGAAATATTTGGCAATTAACTGTTTTCCATAGAGCATCACAGGGCAGAAATAACTTTCTCCTTGAATTAATTTTTGATAGGCAAATTGATTATGCCTTAATTTTTTTCCCAACTGCAATTCTCCTTCCTCATCCCTAACAGAAGTGGCTATGCTAATAAAATCATCCCCGTTTTTTACAAAAAAAGCACTATAGGCACCCGTTTCGTTATAAAATCTTTCTGGAATTGTTTTATCAATACTGATTTTCTTTTTACTGTTTAATAGCATAGGTGTGAGTTCACCATTAACATCGACAAGTTCGCTATAATCTATCGAAAACTCATCTTCCTCAAGTTCACTTAACTCATCAAAGAATAATTTTAATCTATCATCTAAAATATCATCAGTATGTGTGACAAACTCCATGAGTTGTATAGCGGAAACTCTAAAGTAAACCGTATTATCATTTTGCTTGTGTGTCATTTTAGGCGTAATAGGTATGAAATCAAAGAAGACAATAGTCGTCAGAATCACACCTAGTAGGAAAACTGAAATAGAGGTCAAAAAATAGGTATTTCGTCTAATGATAGAAACGAGTGTGAATTTAATGCGCATAAAGATAGACATTTAACACATCCTTGTATTAACTGAGTCACATAAAAGAGATTCTTTATTTTTTAATTTTGTATTTCTTTGATTATCGCATTGAGTTACTTTGAAATGACTTGAGCTACTCTCTTAACATACAAAACCAAAAAGCAGGCATTCTATGATAAGTAAAAAGCCATCTTTTACACCTGACCTTAATACCTGCTCAACATCATATTGTATTTATTCTGCCACTGCAATTGCTTCAATTTCGATCAATACATCTTTCGGTAATCTAGCCACTTCAACACAAGATCTTGCTGGAAATTTAGCATTGTTATCAAGGAAGAATTTTTCGTATACACCATTTATCAACGTAAAATCATTCATGTTTTTAATAAAAACTGTCATTTTAATAATATTATTAACACTCACTGAAGCTTCATCTAGTATAGCTTTAAGATTATCTAATACTTGTTGAGTTTGTGCTTCTACATTGTTAGGAATTTCACCAGTCTTGGGGTTCACAGGAATTTGACCTGAAGTAAAAAGCATTCCATTTACATTAATTGCTTGAACATAAGGACCGATTGCCGCTGGGGCATTTTCAGTATTAATTATTTTCATTTAAAACTCCTACTTGGTTAATAAAGTATAACAATAATAAAAAAACAGCATAACTTCAATAAATTTATGTAATAAAATATTTATTTTTACTAGAACGATTGATAGAGATCATCCAAAAGTTGTGTTAATTCTCCACTCATTAAAACAAAGTCTGCATCAAAACGCTGTGCAAAATCAGATTTATCAATATCACTATTTTGTTCTTTCAGAATATCAGTGATTTTTATGCGCTTTATCGTGGCTTCATGCGTTAATATAAAGTCTACTTTCTCTCTCCAGCTTAAAGAGATTTGCATTACACTTTTACCATTATCAATATGATGTAATATCTCTTCAGTTTGTAATTCTTGCTGTTTACACCGTATAACTCCCCCTTCAGCTTCATCAGAACGCAATTCTGCTTCTTGACCAAATTGAAGAAAATGGGGTAACTCATCTTCTTTAAGCCATCTTGTCATTGTTTTTTCAAGTGGTGTTTCAGGGACTAAAGGAACAACAGGAAGGCTACCTAAAGATTTTCTTAATAAGCTAAGCACTTCCTCGGCTCTCTTAGAACTCGATGTATTGACAACGACTCTTTGGTTTTTGAGATCCACCCACACCCATGTATTAGAATATCGACTAAAGGCTCTTGGCATTAATGTGATAAGAAGCTCTTCTTTTAAGGCCGCTTTTTCAGCTTTTGTTAATTTTCTGTCTTGTGCTTCTTCCGTGATCTGCACTTTTTCTTTTAACTGTTGGTTGATGACTTGTGCTGGTAGTATTTTTTCCTCTTTTCGCATCACCATCAGTTTTTGTTGTCCCACCTCATAAACATAATGATTAGAGTTGTTTTCTAATGGCGCGATCCAACCTAGTTTCATGATGTCTTGGGATTGGCACGGAGTAAACGCATCATTTTCAAGCCATTCATTCAATTTTTCATTTACCAAAGTATCATCTTTTTTTAATTGATAGACACGTAGATTTGTAAACCACATAACTCATTCCTTTTTATAATAGAGGGGTAGAAATTCGCCAACAACTTAAGGGTAATATTTTGCAAAAATATATAAGAAATATTTTAGCACACTTAGATGTTAAGCCGAAGTAATTGCATTTTTTGCTATTTTAAAAATACTTTAGGAATACCTGTTGACATTAACCTAATGGGAAGGTTTATACTCATCAGTGAATTAACACTATCATTTTGTGTCTACTAAGAATTATGGAAACGAGGAGTTAATAAGGATATGAAAAAAAATAAATGGATTCTTACTATAAATTTATCAGAACTTTCATGTGGTAAATGCGTAAATAAAATCAGTGGCTTGTTAGCTCAAAAATTTACAGAGAAGAACCCAATCGAAATTGCTCGCTTAGATAAAAAAAGCTTAACATTAATTTGCCCTGAATTTTATTCAAAAGAGCAGCTCAATGCGTTAGCAAATGAATTAGTCTCCGATATCACAGCGATGGGATTTGGTGCTATAGCGCTTCCCTTTACAATCAGTGGGGAAGAATCATCTAAATCACCCGTAATAGAAAATCTTACCCAAAATAACCACATAGAATTAAATTTCCATTTAGCTGGGCTATCATGCCAAAATTGCATAAAAAAAATAACGAATCTTTTCAGCAACGTCCCTTACATTGAAGTTAGAGAGGCAAGTAGAACGACATTAAAATTGATTTATGAAACGAATAACGAGGGGAATAATTCGCTAGACTTTTTGATAAAAAATATTACTTCATCTATTGAGAAAGAAGGATTTAGTGCAACTTATGACAATGCTGTTTATTCAACAAGTCAAGCTAATCACGTTCCTCCACGACCCAAACTAGAAAATCAATTTTTAGCCAGTGAACTACCAGCAAATTCACTAGAAAAAAAATCCCTCAGCCTCATGGTTAAAATTGAGGGGATGACCTGTGCCAGTTGTGTTTCTAGCGTGGAAAAAACCCTACAAAAAAATTCTGCAATCCAAGAATTTTACGTTAACCTGGCACAATCAAAAGTTTTTATTTCAGGACCTAAAATTGCGATTGATGAAGCGATAAAGAGCCTTTGTGCTATGGGTTATAAAAGTCATATTATTACAGAAGATGCCCATCCTTTAGATGAATCAGAATCTATCAATAAACAACAGAAAAAATACCTTTATCAATCAATTGCCGGACTTTTAAGTGCATTTTTACTTATGGGATACGGTATTTATGACAGTATGTTATTAACAGATCACAATCATTTTTTCTGGTTAATAAGTGGAATAGTAAGCTTATTGGTGATTTTTTTCACTGGGGGACACTTTTATAAAAATGCCTGGTTTAAGCTAAAACACTTACAAACCAACATGGATACTCTAATTGTTTTAGGCGTTTCAACTGCTTGGTTATACTCCTTTGTACTGATACTTTATCCTAATCTTATTGAGTCTTCACAGAGATATCTTTACTTTGAAGCTAGCCTTATGATTTTAGGATTAATTAATTTAGGGAGATATTTAGAAACTAAAGCCAAAAATACTTCGTCAAAAGCTTTATCAGATTTGATGAGCCTTATCCCAGACAAAGCAATTCTTGTCAGCCAATCTACTGAGCAATTGATAGATATAAATCAAATATTACCAGGTATGATTCTAAGGTTAAGAATCGGAGATAAAGTTCCTGTTGACGGTATTATCCAAGACGGGTATTTGGTAATAGATGAAAGTTTACTTACTGGTGAACCCATCGCTGTTGAACGAGTTAGTCATGATAAAATTTTTGCAGGGACGATTGTACAATCTGGAAGTGCATTAATTAAAGTATCCGGTGTAGGTAAAGAAACGGCTTTATCTCAAATTATACAGACTGTTGAAAAAGCACAAAGCAGCAAACCACCTATTGCAAGGATAGCGGATAAAATAGCTTCATTCTTTGTGCCTTGTGTCCTTATCATTGCACTTTTAACTGCTTTAGTTTGGTCCTTATTTGGTCCTGAGCCCACATTAAACTATGTAATTTTAACTACCATAAGTGTTCTTGTTATCGCTTGTCCTTGTGCACTTGGTCTTGCTGTACCTATGTCAATTATCACCAGCGTTGGAAATTCAGCAAAAATGGGGATACTTATTAGGGATGCTAATGTTCTTGAAAGAACGACGCAAATTGACACAATCATTTTTGATAAAACAGGGACTTTGACAGAGGGTTACCCTAAAGTCACTCAGGTAATTACCTCTTTTGACGGCAAAAAAGAAGTAAATAAGGATTTAAGTGAATTAAATTGGCTACATATAGCGCAATTATTAGAAACTCAAACCAATCATCCATTAGCACAAGGGATAATAGAGACATATTCTCAAAAATATTCAGACTACTGCAAGACACATTCTGCACCTAAGTTTAGGGACTATGAAATCTCAGAGTTTTATACTCATGTAGGCTTAGGCATTGAAGGGCAGCTTAACGGCAAAGTCTGGTATTTGGGTAACTCGCAATTACTTGAATCGAATTCGATTCGCATGCCAATTTCTGATGATGTTCTAAGTACCTTACACGAGTATCAAAACCGAGGTGCAAGCACTGTTTTTTTAGCTAATGAAAATGAATGTGTGGCTATTTTTATCATCGAAGACGATGTGAAAAAAAATGTGGGCGACTTAATTACAAAGTTAAAACAAAAATACACCCTTTGGCTTGTTACAGGAGATAATTCAAAAAGCGCTGAGGCTATTGCTAACCAAGTTGGAATTGATAATGTTATTGCAAATGCGACTCCGGATGACAAGGCAAAAACAATTAAGAAACTTCAGGATGAAGGGCTACTAGTTGCAATGATAGGGGATGGGATTAATGATGCTCCTGCCCTAGCAAAAGCCGATTTAAGTATTTCAATGGGTAAAGGTAGTGATATTGCTAAACAGACTTCGGATTATATTTTACTAAACAATGAACTTAATAAACTACCTGATTTATTTAAATTAGCCAAAAAAGTGCAAATTAACATCCGACAAAATCTTTTTTTTGCATTCATCTACAATATCATGTTGATTCCTATCGCAGCAGGTATTCTTTACCCTGTAAATGGGATGTTATTAAACCCCATGTTAAGCGCGATGGCTATGATGCTTTCTTCTCTAACGGTGGTTTTAAATGCCAATAGGATAAGATAGCCACAAGGTGGATTTTAACTTTGATTGGTACTCATTTTACTGTGTTCTAAATTATGAATCCATGAATAAAAAAAACAAAAAGAGACTCAAAAAGAATACAGGTATAACTATCCAGTATTTATCAGTAGCCTTTAGGACACAGTGAATAAGTATCACGAATCAATAACGTAATATACGTAATTGAAACCAAGATGCAGGTCTTGGTATTATTTAACGCCCACTGAATGGACATTCGGATGGTATCTACACCTGCAACTTGAAGTAACTCTTGCATATATTAATGCAGCACTTAGGTTTTACAGAGAAACACTCGAAATAAAATCTAAACGTTACCATACCAAGCTTTAAATGGTGGAGCAACAAATGACTCTTTAGGAGAATAATCAATTGTATTTCCATCCCAATCAGTCATATTTGCGCCACTGGCTATAACAATCGCTTCACCTGCAGCAATATCCCAGATGCTTATCGAATTAGCCCTTGGATAATATTGAATTTTCCCTTCCGCTAACCAGCAAAATTTTAAAGAGGAACCGACACTCTTAATTTCAAAATTACTCATGTTTTTGAGTAATTCATCAATTTTTTCACATCGATGAGAACGACTAACACTTATATTTGGGGGAATTGAGGTTACTGGTTGTATTGCTTGTATAGTTTCAGACTCTTGTTTAAATGCTTTATGATTGAATCCCCAGTAGGTGACTTCTTTGGCGGGTGCGTGTATGACTCCGAGTACAGGTCTTGCATTCCAAATAAGTGCAATATTTACGGTAAACTCACCATTCTTTTTTATAAATTCACGTGTACCATCAAGTGGATCAACTAACCAATAAACACTCCAGTGTTTACGTAAATCATACTCAATCAAGCACTCTTCACTGAGTATGGGTATTTCAGGGGTAAGTAGCATAAGCTGACTCCTTATATATTCATCAGCAGCAAAATCTGCTGCAGTAACAGGAGAGCTGTCTTTTTTGCTATCATAAGAAAATCCATCAGGTGAGTTGTATATAGTTAATATTTTCTCTCCTGCATTTTTAGATATATCAATGACATCGTCTGCTAATTGTGCAAAAATAGGGGTAGTTACATCATTAATTTCTTTTAATGAATAATTTTTTAACTTATTCATAGGTTTCATAGGTTTCATAGGTTTCATAGGTTTCATAGGTTCTCCTGTGCTTATGTTTTAAAAGTGGGCATTTCTAGAATAGTTCTTTATATTGTAAAGTATTTCCATCAATTAGATAGGCTTAAGCCATTGGTTTAGATCATCGACTGAATTTATCAAAAGAGCACTCAATGAAGATTGGAGAAATAGCAAAAAAAGTGGGGGTTAGTGCAAAATCGATTCGCCATTACGAAGACATAGGTTTAATAGCCGCACCCATTAGAGCAAAAAATGGCTATAGGTATTATGATCAAACTCACTTTGAGGCTCTTCGCCTCATAAAAAAATCAAGATTCGTCGGTTTTACTTTAGAAGAATGCAAGACTTTACTGGAACTTTGGGCATCACCTAATCGAAAAAGTAAAGAAGTTAATGCTACTTTACTCAAAAAAATAGATGACATTGATGCACAGATTAAAGCATTACTTACGATGAAATCAATGCTAACAGAATTATCAAATCAATGTCCAAATGATGATACTACTTATTGCCCTATTATTTCAACATTAATTAAGTAATTTAGGGTACCGCCAAACAATTGGCATCTTAATTTGCTATATTATTTAAAAAATTACATTACGGTTAAAGGTTAATAAATTGTCACTTAGTAAAGAAGAAAAAATCATCCTAATAGATGAATTTATAGAGTTTTTATGGTTAGAACATGGTCTCTCAGAAAATACCTTGATGGCATACAAACAAGATATGATAACTTCTTTTAACTATTTCATATCTATGAATCTCGATCCTATTACTCTTACCTCTAAAGATTTAAAAATTTGGATTCAAGATAGACTCGCAGCAGAATATAAATCAGCCAGTGTCAGTCGCCTACTTAGTACTTTAAAACGTTTTTTTTTATTCCTTTATGCCAATCAAAAGCGAGAAGATGATCCTACAGCGACTCTAAATCCACCCAAAATACCAAAACGGCTTCCTAAAGAGTTAAGTGAGGAAAAAGTAGCGGATTTACTCAATGCTCCCGATATTCTAAACCCGATAGAGCTTAGAGATAAAGCAATGTTAGAATTACTTTACGCTACAGGGCTTAGAGTCAGCGAATTAATTTCTTTAAGTTTCAGTAATATTAATTTAGTCCAAGGTGTCATTAGAGTAGTGGGTAAGGGAGATAAGGAAAGACTTATTCCGCTAGGTGAACATGCGATTTATTGGATAGAATCTTATTTGAGTCAATCTAGACCCACTTTAATTAAAGATAATATCGCCAAAGAAACAATTTTTCTTAGCAATCGTGGTCAAATGATGACAAGGCAGACGTTTTGGCATAGGATAAAATATTACGCTTCGAATGCTGGTATCGATGCACAAAAACTCTCTCCTCATGTACTGAGGCATGCATTCGCGACTCATTTACTCAATCATGGTGCAGACTTAAGAGTCGTTCAGATGCTATTGGGCCATAGTTCTTTATCCACCACACAAATCTACACTCATATAGCTAATACAAGACTAAGACAGTTACATAAAAAACATCACCCTCGGGCATAATTTTTAACACTTGATTAAATCTATATTTACTTATAACATATAAGGATTATTGTAAAAAAATATCCCTTGACTTTATATTAAGTAGGTTTATAGTTCCGTAAATTATTTAATAAAAACATGACATTTAAATATTTAAAAAAATATCATTTGGATTATTTTTAAACTATTGATTTATCAGGAATATATCACCAAAAAAATTAATTTTAATGGTCTTAATTTCATTGAGACGTTAAACGTTATTATTGTATATTTTCGAGAATGTTGATGTTTTCAGATCTTGGTTATTCGCTGGTTCTACATTCAACCTCCTCTTATGAATGGTTAATTACTAAATTAACTTAATAAATGTTGTTCATTCAATTAGGTGCAGGGTTATGACATCCACTCTACTATCACATCATTGGTCATTTGCTATTTTTATTTTAGGCGGTCTAGGTCTCTGCATTTTTATGCTACTTGGAGGATATCTCTTAGGTGGTAGGGCTAAAGCAAGAGCAAAAAACGTGCCTTTCGAGTCTGGGGTCGATTCAGTCGGTTCAGCTCGGATGAGAATGTCGGCTAAATTCTACTTAATCGCCATGTTTTTCGTTATCTTTGATGTTGAAGCATTATATTTATTTGCGTATGCCGTTGCGATTAAAGAAACGGGTTGGGTAGGGTTCATAGAAGCATGCATATTCGTACTCATTCTACTTAGTGGTCTAATCTATCTAGCTAAAATTGGCGCCTTGGATTGGACGCCTTTACGTTCTCAGCGCAAACCACTTAAAGTCATTGATATGCAAATCGACCATACTATTTCTCAAGGTAAACCTAAATATGCCTTAGAACAAAACAATCAAGCTACAAAAGAGGCGAATCAATGAAATACACCTTAACCCGCATAGACCTAGATGGCGAAAATAATCAATATCCACTTCAAAAACAGGATGTTGTGCAAGATCCTCTCAATCAAGATTTATCAAAAGGTATCTTTATGGGAAAACTTGATCATGTACTAAAAGACATGGTCAATTGGGGTCGTAAAAATTCACTTTGGCCTTACAATTTTGGTCTTTCCTGTTGCTATGTAGAAATGGTAACCTCTTTTACTGCCGTTCATGATGTTGCAAGATTTGGCGCTGAAGTTTTAAGAGCTTCACCTAGACAAGCTGATTTCATGGTTGTTGCTGGCACACCTTTTTTAAAGATGGCCCCAGTCATTCAACGACTATATGAACAAATGCTTGAACCTAAATGGGTCATCTCTATGGGTGCATGCGCTAACTCTGGTGGTATGTATGATATTTATTCTGTGGTTCAAGGTGTTGATAAATTTTTACCAGTAGATGTTTATATTCCTGGCTGCCCTCCACGCCCTGAAGCTTACATGCAAGCACTATTATTACTTCAAGAATCAATTGGTAAAGAAAGAAGACCTCTCTCTTGGGTGGTTGGTGACCAGGGTGTATACCGTGCAAATATGCAATCAGAAAAAGAACGCAAACGGGCTGAACGTATTGCGGTCACACACTTACCTTCACCTGATAATGTAAGATAAAAACAAAACATCCAATCTGATTGGATGTTTTTTGTTTCAGTTGACATGATTAAACTTTTTAATGAGCCTTAATGGGTATCAAATATGACAGATGTAACGCAAAACAATGTAGTTAAACCTTGGCAAAACCAAGATTTTAGAAACCTTCCAATCATAAATGAACTCTTCACTCAGTTTGGAGAGAACACATTCTGTCTTCAGTCAACAAGAACTGGGATACCTGTGGTCTGGGTAAAAATAGAGAAAATAATCGATGTATTAAGTTATCTTAAAAACATAACTAAACCTTATAATATGCTGTTCGATCTGCATGGTGTTGATGAACGTTTAAGAACACACAAAGAAGGCTTACCCGACGCCGATTTCACTGTTTTTTACCATCTTATTTCAGTGATGCGCAATGAAGATATCATGCTTAAAGTCGCATTAAACGATTCCGACTTGAATCTGCCAACGGCAACCCACATTTTCCCAAACGCGAACTGGTATGAAAGAGAAACGTGGGAAATGTTTGGTATTACTTTCAAAGGCCACCCTCATCTAACGCGAATTTTGATGCCTTTTACTTATGAAGGACATCCACTAAGAAAAGATCATCCTGCGAGAGCAACCGAATTCGACCCTTTTGTGCTCACAAAGCAAAAAGAAGATTTGGAGATGGAATCCCTGAAATTTAAACCTGAAGCATGGGGAATGAAAAAAGGGACAGAAAACGAAGATTATATGTTCCTGAACCTAGGACCAAATCACCCTTCAGCTCATGGTGCATTTCGTATTGTTTTACAACTAGATGGTGAGGAAATTGTTGATTGTGTTCCTGATATTGGCTATCACCACCGTGGTGCTGAAAAAATGGGAGAAAGACAATCTTGGCATAGTTACATCCCATACACGGATAGGATAGAATACTTAGGTGGCTGTGTAAACGAAATGCCTTATGTACTTGCTGTAGAAAAACTTGCCGGTATTGAAGTTCCTGAGCGAGTGGAAGTCATTCGTGTAATGCTCTCTGAACTCTTTAGAATAAATAGCCACCTTTTGTATATTTCCACATTCATACAAGACGTTGGTGCCATGACACCAGTATTTTTTGCATTCACCGATAGACAAAAAATCTATGATTTGGTTGAAGCAATTACTGGTTACAGAATGCACCCAGCTTGGTTTAGAATTGGTGGTGTTGCTCATGATTTACCAAATGGCTGGGAAAAATTATTACGTGATTTTCTCGATTGGATGCCTAAACGCCTTGATACCTATGTTAAGGCTGCTCTTGAGAATACGATACTCAAAAGTCGTTCTATAGGTGTAGCGGCTTATAATGCCAAAGATGCTCTAGATTGGGGTGTGACCGGAGCAGGGTTAAGAGCGACAGGTATCGCATTTGATGTGAGAAAATGGCGACCTTATTCAGGCTACGAAAATTTCGACTTTGAAGTACCAGTCGGCGACGGAATAAGTGACTGTTATAGTCGAGTGATGCTCAAAGTAGAAGAATTACGACAAAGCCTTCGCATATTAGAACAATGCTATCACCATATGCCTGCAGGACCCTTTAAAGCAGATCATCCTCTTACCACCCCACCACCGAAGGAAAGGACACTGCAGCACATAGAAACGCTTATAACGCATTTCTTACAGGTATCTTGGGGACCTGTAATGCCTGCAAATGAGTCATTCCAAATGATTGAAGCTACAAAAGGTATAAATAGCTATTATCTTACTTCAGATGGCAGTACAACAAGCTACCGTACAAGAATTCGTACCCCTAGCTTTGCTCATTTACAACAAATACCATCGGTAATAAGAAAAAGTTTAGTATCTGATTTAATTGTCTATCTTGGCAGCATCGACTTTGTTATGTCTGATGTCGATCGTTAAAGTAATTAAGGTAATTATCAATGAGTGAAAATTTTAACAGGGACGAACAACAAATTCGTGTAATCAACTTAGCGACAGATGCAACGGCATCTGATTTGTCTAATTCTATTTCATCAACTGACGTATCGTTTGAATTATCTAAAGAGGAATTTGATGCGATTGAAGCAGAAAAACACCACTATGAAGACACAAGGGCTGCATCTATAGAAGCGTTAAAAATTGTCCAAAAACATAGGGGATATGTTCCTGATGGTGCAATTTATGCTATAGCTGAGCAGCTAGATATTTCGCCTGGAGATGTTGAAGGGGTAGCTACCTTTTATAGTCAAATTTATCGTCAACCTGTTGGTAGAAATATCATTCGCTACTGTGATAGTGTAGTCTGTTATATCACTGGTTTTGAAGCTGTTTTAACTGCCATAGAAAACACATTACAGATCAAACCAGGTCAAACAACCCCAGACAATCGCTTTACCTTATTACCGACTTGTTGCCTAGGAAACTGCGATAAAGGTCCTACCATGATGATTAATGACGAAACACATAGTCATCTTACACCGGAACTTATTCCAAGCCTATTGGAGCGTTACTCATGAGTAAATTCATCAATCCTATTATCAGAACAGAAGAAACTCATCCTTTAACATGGCGAATTAGAGACGATAACACCCCTGTATTTCTTGATGAATACCGCAACAAAAATGGGTATGCGGGTGCAAAGAAAGCTCTAACAACCATGACACCAGATGAAGTCGTTGAACTTGTCAAAAATTCAGGACTTAAGGGTCGTGGTGGTGCAGGTTTTTCTACAGGTACTAAATGGAGTCTAATGCCCAAAGATGAGAATAAAAATATCCGTTACCTCTTATGTAACGCAGATGAGATGGAACCTGGTACATATAAAGATAGATTGCTTATGGAAAACCTGCCTCATCTACTGATAGAAGGAATGCTCATTTCTGCGTATGCGCTTAAAGCATATAGAGGTTATATATTTCTACGTGGAGAATATATCGAAGCTGCAGATAGATTGAGAAAAGCCATAGGTGAAGCTCACGAAGCAGGATTACTTGGTAAAAATATTTTAGGGTCTGGATTTGATTTTGAACTTTTTGTACATACAGGTGCAGGACGTTACATCTGTGGTGAAGAAACAGCATTGATTAATTCACTGGAAGGCAGAAGAGCAAACCCTCGCTCTAAACCGCCCTTCCCAGCTGTCTCTGGTGTTTGGGGAAAACCAACCTGTGTTAACAATGTCGAAACTTTATCAAATGTTCCAGCTATTCTTGCTCATGGTACCGAGTGGTACATAGGTCTTTCTGCAGGTAAAAGTAACGACGCAGGAACTAAAATGATGGGATTCTCAGGAAAAGTAAACAATCCTGGTCTTTGGGAACTCCCTTTTGGCACCACTGCACGTGAAATTCTTGAAGATTACGCCGGTGGTATGCGAGATGGTTTAACACTAAAAGCTTGGCAACCCGGTGGTGCAGGGACAGACTTTTTATTAGACTCACATCTAGATTTGCCAATGGATTTTGAACATATTGCTAAAGCTGGCAGCCGTTTGGGAACTGCACTTGCTATGGCAGTTGATAATAATATCAATATGGTTTCTCTCACGAGAAATTTAGAACAATTTTTCGCAAGAGAATCCTGTGGCTGGTGTACACCTTGTCGTGACGGATTGCCTTGGAGTGTAAAACTGCTACAGGCCTTAGAAAAAGGTCAAGGGCAACCTGGTGATATTGAAACACTAGAACATTTATGCCGTTCACTTGGTCCAGGTAAAACATTTTGTGCTCATGCACCTGGTGCAGTGGAACCACTACAAAGTGCCATTAAATATTTTAGGCATGAATTTGAAGCTGGCATATTACAACCGCTTGGAAATGCAAAAGAAATTAAAGGCATACAGGCTAATAATTTGTTAAAAACTCGTTGGTAATTGAACGAGTTTAAACAATATTTAAATACATATTTATAATAACGGATTGAATTTCAATCCCATTCGCTTAACAATAAGCTGTAGGAAAATATCGATTATGGCTACGATTCATGTAGACGGAAAAGAATATGAAGTCAATGGTTCCGACAACCTATTACAGGCTTGTCTTTCACTTGGCTTAGATATCCCCTATTTTTGTTGGCATCCCGCGCTTGGAAGCGTAGGTGCTTGTCGTCAATGCGCGGTCAAACAATACGCTAATGCTGAAGATACACGTGGAAGATTAGTTATGTCATGTATGACGCCAGCTCAGGATAATACTTACATCTCCATCGATGATGAAGAAGCAAAAGTATTTCGTGAAAGTGTCATTGAATGGCTTATGACTAATCATCCGCATGATTGCCCAGTGTGTGAAGAAGGCGGTAACTGTCATCTGCAAGATATGACTGTCATGACTGGTCATAGTTTTAGACGCTATCGCTTTACTAAAAGAACACACAGAAACCAGAATTTAGGCCCATTCATATCACATGAAATGAATCGGTGCATTGCCTGTTACCGTTGTGTAAGATATTACAAGGATTATGCTGACGGCTCAGATTTTGGTGTGTATGGTGCTCACGACAATGTCTATTTTGGACGACCTGAAGAAGGGGTTTTAGAAAATGAGTTTTCCGGAAATTTAGTTGAAGTCTGTCCTACCGGGGTATTCACTGATAAGACACATTCTGAACGTTATAATCGTAAATGGGATATGCAATTTGCACCTAGCATATGTCAACAATGTTCTGTTGGTTGTAATATAAGTCCTGGTGAACGATATGGTGAACTTCGCAGAATCGAAAATCGTTTTCACGGTGAAGTAAATCACTATTTTTTATGCGATAGAGGAAGATTTGGATATGGCTATGTAAATTTAAAAGACAGACCAAAACAACCAATCCAAAAACGAGGTACTGATGCAGTTAATCTTACTAGTCAAGCCCAAGCGATTGAAGGTACAGCTGATCTAATCAAAAATGCTCAAAGAATAATTGCCATAGGTTCAAGCCGTGCGAGCTTAGAAAGTAATTATGCACTCCAAAAACTTGTAGGCCCGGAAAATTTTTATGCCGGTGTAAACAGAAAAGAATTGGATTCATTAATAACAATTTACAGTGTATTAAAAAACAGTGGTGTCTACACACCAAGCTTACGTGAAATAGAATCTTATGATGCGATAATCATCTTAGGTGAAGATATCACTCAAAGTGCTGCAAGAATAGCATTAAGTGTACGTCAAGCAATAAAAAGTAAAGCACATGTTATGGCGAATGAGGACAGAGTATCCGAATGGCAAATTGCGGCCGTAAAAAATATTGGTCAAAGAGCAAAATTCCCACTATTTATAACAAGTACGCACCAAACTCGTTTGGAAGACATGGCAACATTGCACCTTAACATAGCAACAGATGTGCAGGCAGCACTTGGCTTTGCCATAGCAAACAAAATTGATGCAAAAGCAACACTCTCTGATATACAAGTAAATAATAGCTTTACACAAGAAATCGAGATGATATCAAGTGCACTGAGTAGTGCTAAAAAACCTCTCATTATCGCGGGTACTACAGCAAAAGACAATGAGCTCATAAAAGCTGCGAGTAATATTGCGATGGCTTTAAAAAATACGGGGAAAGAAGTCGGGATTACTTTTGTTGCGTCTGATGTGAATAGCATGAGTATGCCAATATTGACTAATAACAGTCTTGATGAGGCATTACAAGAAATCACCGAAGGTAAAGCAGATGTATTGATTGCCTTGGAAAACGATCTCTATCGCTATGCAACAATGGACGCGGTTGATAATGCTTTAAAGAAACTTAATCGTTTGATTGTCATCGATCATCAAACAACAAAATTGAAAGATAAAGCAAAAATAATTCTTCCCGCCGCTTCATTTGCTGAAGGAATGGGTACAGTCATAAACCATGAATTTAGATTACAGCGTTTCTTTAAAGTCTATGATCCTAAATTCTATGAGAAAACAAATTTAATACAAGAGAGCTGGCGCTGGATAAGTGATATCATGATCCATATGAATCATGAAAGAGCTGTTGAGATTAATAATTTCGATGCCATGATGTCATCTTGTGAAACAGCTTACCCTGAGCTTAAAGGCTTAAGTGAACTATCTTTAGATGCTGATTTTAGAGTTAAAGGCCAAAAACTGGCTCGTTCTCCACATCGTTACAGTGGCCGTACGTCTATGCTGGCGGATAAAAGTGTGCACGAACCTCGTCAGCCACAAGATCAAGATTCTCCTTTTGCCTTTTCAATGGAGGGCAATAATCAACCTGCTGCTAAGAGACAAGAGATTGCTTTTGCTTGGGCACCAGGCTGGAACTCGCCTCAAGCTTGGAATAAATTTCAAAATGAAGTAGGTGGAAACTTAAAACATGGTGATCCAGGTTGTCGTCTATTGAACAATAGTGCTGGCAAAATCCCGTATTTTTCTTCTAATAGTAGTGAAACTAACGGGCAGCCTACAGGGCTACAGATTATATCCCTACCTCATTTATTTGGTACTGATTACTTATCAGCTAAATCAGAAGTTATGCAAGATAGATTGACGAAGCCCTATTTAAAGGTGCACTCGAATGTAGCAAAAAACTTTGGCATTAAAAATGGGGTAACAGTACAAATTTCATTAGGCCAAATTGTATTTATCTTCAAAGCTGAAATTGACGACCATTTTGTTGATAACTCGATCGGATTGCCGCTAGGTCTTCCTAATTTAAGTTTGGCCTATGCTAATGAGAAAATTCAATTAATCAAAGTGATTGATGCGATAGAAATCAAAGCGACAGAGGAGATGAAATAATGGCATGGTTTACTCCTGAAGTAATGACTGTATTAACTGCTATTCTTAAATCGGTTGTTATTTTACTTGTTGTCGTAATCTGTGGTGCCCTAATGAGCTTTTTCGAAAGAAGATTGCTTGGGTTATTTCAAGGTCGATATGGACCGAATAGAGTCGGATATGGTGGATCTCTACAATTAGTTGCAGATATGCTTAAAATGTTTTTTAAAGAAGATTGGGTTCCTCAATTTTCTGATAAATTACTATTTACTTTAGCACCTGTTATCGCCTTTGTCTCTTTATTGCTTGCTTTTGCTATTGTTCCGATTACACCTAATTGGGTTGTTGCAGACTTGAATATTGGCTTACTCTTTTTCTTTATGATGGCGGGACTCGGTGTTTACGGAGTCCTATTTGCCGGCTGGTCAAGTAATAATAAATATTCACTATTAGGTGCAATGCGTGCTTCAGCACAAACGCTTAGTTATGAAGTATTTTTAGGTTTGTCCTTACTAGGCGTAGTCGCACAAGCTGATTCATTTAATCTCATGGCTATTGTTAATTCTCAACAAGGTCTATGGAATATTATCCCGCAATTCTTTGGCTTTGTGACATTTGCTATTGCAGCTGTTGCAGTATGTCATAGACATCCATTTGACCAACCGGAAGCTGAACAAGAAATTGCCGATGGATATCACATAGAGTATGCTGGAATGAAATTCGGTCTCTTCTTTGTGGGAGAGTACATAGGTATAGTCACTGTATCCGCTTTAATTGTTACCCTATTTTTTGGTGGTTGGCATGGACCATTCCTACCTCCTTTTTTATGGTTTGCTATAAAAACTGCTTTTTTTATGATGATGTTCATACTCATAAGAGCTGCACTACCAAGACCTCGTTATGATCAAGTCATGGCGTTTGGCTGGAAAATTTGTTTGCCACTCACTCTTATCAATTTAATGGTGACGGCGTATTTTATACTTTTAAATCAATAATTGGGGTAAGACCATGACGTTGACAGAATTAGCCGTTGGTTTCTACACTCAACTGCGCAGTATCTCAATGGTTGGCTTAAATGCCTTTAAAAAACGTGAAACTAGAATGTATCCTGAAGAACCAGTTAATCCGCCTCCGCGGTTTAGAGGGCGTATTGTTTTGACAAGAGATCCTGATGGTGATGAACGTTGTGTCGCTTGCAATCTTTGTGCTGTTGTATGCCCTGTAGGATGCATTGCACTACAAAAAAGTGAGCGTGAAGATGGGCGGTGGTATCCTGAATTCTTTCGCATTAATTTCTCGCGTTGTATATTTTGTGGGTTATGCGAGGAAGCTTGTCCAACAACTGCAATCCAATTAACTCCAGATTTTGAGCTTGGTGAGTTTAAAAGACAAGACTTGGTTTTTGAAAAAGAAGATTTATTGATATCAGGTCCGGGCAAATACCATGAATACAACTTTTATAGACAATCAGGTATGGCGATAAATAACAAAGACAAAGGTGATGCTGAAAACGAAGCAAAACCAATAGATGTGAAAAGCTTATTACCTTAATTATTAAGTGAGTTTTTTCAATGTTTTGTAAATTGTTTTGACCCTATTTTTTGTTGGTTTTAATTAGCTTTTTTATTGTTATGTACACTCTAATTAAAACTGTAATAACGAGGAACTACCGCATGCAAATTGCATTTTATTTATCGGGGCTTATCGCCATATTAGCGACCTTAAGAACGATAACGCATACTAACCCAATACACGCCTTACTATATTTTGTCGTGTCACTGCTATCTGTAGCATGCATGTTTTTTACTTTAGGCGCATATTTTGCTGGAGCTTTAGAAGTCATTGTCTATGCAGGTGCCATCATGGTTCTTTTTGTATTCGTAATGATGATGCTAAATTTAGGACATACAGTAGAAGCGCAGGAAAAAGCGTGGCTTAAGCCTTCAGTTTGGATTGGTCCTGCCCTTTTATCTTTTTTGTTACTGCTTACTCTAGTTTATGGTATTAGTCATTTACAAGGTATTCCAAGCCTATATGAAGTTAAGCCTATTGGAGCAAAAGAAATTGGTATAAGTTTATTCAGCACTTATGTGCTTGGCGTAGAATTAGCCTCTATGATGTTACTAGCGGGTCTTGTCGTGGCATTTCACGTTGGTCGTGACAAAACACCTCAAGAATTGACACTTCATGGAGAAGTATTAAAAGACGAGATCACCCGTCGCAATCAACAGGAGCATAACTAATGTTAGATGGCAGAATTCCTATTGAGCATGGTCTTATTATTGCTGCAATTTTATTTATTCTAGGACTTACAGGTCTCTTGATAAGACGTAACTATGTTTTTATGCTAATAAGCTTAGAAGTGATGATTAATGCAGCGGGACTTGCATTTATTGTCGGTGGTGCTGCACATAACTCTGCTGATGGTCAGGTGATGTACATTTTTTTAATTACACTTGCAGCAGCTGAAGCGAGTATTGGGTTGGCGTTATTACTACAACTGTATCGTCGTCGCCACACCCTTAATGTTGATACAGTAAGTGAGATGCGCGGATGAGTTTATTACCCTTAACCATTATTTCTCCTATCATAGGCTTTATTATCTTAAGCTTTTGGGGAAGAAATTTAAAAGAAAATACGGCAGCTACAATAGGAATTACCTCCGTGGGTATTGCTGCTTTGGCAACATTATTTGTCGGATTTAACTACATGAGTCATACGCCTGATGCTCATATGACTCTGCACCTATGGACGTGGATGCAAGCAGGAAGTTTTAACATTCCCTTCTCATTGACACTAGATGGTCTATCATTGACCATGTTAAGTGTAGTCACAGGCGTAGGTTTCCTAATTCATATTTATGCCTCTTATTACATGCGTGGTGAAGAGGGATACTCTCGTTTCTTTGCTTACACTAATTTATTTATTGCTAGCATGGTAATACTTGTCCTTGCTGAAAATATGGTGGTTTTATATCTTGGCTGGGAAGGCGTTGGATTATGTAGCTACTTATTGATTGGTTTTTATTTTAAAAATCCTGCTAATGGCGCGGCGGCTATGAAGGCATTCATTGTTACGCGCATAGGTGACGTACTATTAGCTTTTGGTTTATTTATGCTCTATCAAGCTGCTGGCACACTAAACATGCAGGAGTTGGCCACAATTATCCCAGCAAAACTCGAAGCCGGCTCACCTGAAATTACTTGGGCAACTCTTATGCTTTTAGGTGGCGCTGTAGGTAAGTCTGCCCAGCTACCTTTACAAACCTGGCTTGCAGATGCAATGGCAGGACCTACCCCTGTTTCAGCGCTTATACATGCTGCTACAATGGTGACTGCAGGCGTCTATTTAATTGCTAGAAATCATGTTCTATTCCTGCACGCACCAGAAGTTCTACATTTTGTCGGTATAGTTGGGGCCGTGACTTTATTATTAGCAGGATTTGCAGCACTAGTGCAAACGGACATTAAACGCGTTTTAGCCTATTCAACCATGAGCCAAATCGGTTACATGTTCTTAGCATTAGGCGTTCAAGCTTGGGATGCTGCTATCTTTCATCTAATGACACATGCATTTTTCAAAGCGTTGTTATTCTTAGCTTCAGGTTCTGTGATATTAGCCTGTCATCATGAGCAAAACATGCTTAAAATGGGCGGGTTAAGAAAAAAAATCCCACTGGTTTATCTATGCTTTTTAGTCGGTGGAGGTGCATTAGCCGCTTTACCACTTATTACCGCGGGTTTCTTTAGTAAAGATGAAATTTTAATAGGTGCACACGCGAATGGTGACAATGGGTTAATGATTGCAGGTTTATTTGGTGCTTTATTGACTTCGATTTATACCTTTAGAATGATAATTCTTACTTTCCATGGCGAGGAAAAAACAGAAGCTCATGGCTTAAATGGTATTACACATCATTTACCTTTAATTATTTTGCTTATTCTATCTACAACTGTTGGCGCATTCATACCCCAACCTTTGAATCATGTGTTGCCAGATTTAAAAGATGCCAATGATGCACATCTCACCATAGCAATTATTTCTTCTATTGTCGCTATTGTTGGAGTATTGATTGCATTTGCACTGTACCAAGGAGAACGCAAACTAGTCAACATCATCAAAGCCAGTACCTTCGGTAAAATACTTTCAAACTTATGGTTTCATGCTTGGGGTTTCGACTGTCTTTATCATTGGTTATTTGTTAAACCTTTCCTATTTATTGCGAAAATCTTACATAAAGATCCGCTAGACAAAACGGTGGATTCAACCACATGGCTCGTTAGATTAGCAAATAAAGGGTTGACGTTAACAGCTAATGGACAAACTCGTTGGTATACCGCAACGATGCTTATTGGTGCAATTGTTTTACTTATTTTATTATTTTGGTTATAACGCTCGCGTTATGTTATTTAATTAACTTACAAGGAAGATAACACGCCATGATACTACTTTGGCTTATTCTTATCCCTTTTATCGGCGGATTACTTTGTTGGCTTATCGAAGTGCTTGGAGGTCGTTCTCCTCGTTCAATAGCCTTAATTTCCATGGGATTAACATTAGTTATTTCTCTTTATTTATTGGGACAAGGATCATACGATCTCTCTCCTGCGCAAAGCCAGCAAGCTTGGCCCTATCCTCCTTTAAAAATAGATTGGATCCCTTCGTTAGGGATATCATTATACCTAGCAGTAGATGGTCTTTCGCTATTAATGGTTATTCTGACCAGCTTATTAGGTATTATGGCTATTTTGTGTTCATGGAAAGAGATAAAGCATTATGTCGGTTTCTTCCACTTAAATTTACTTTGGATATTAGGTGCTGTCATTGGAGTCTTTCTCGCCCTAGACCTCTTCTTATTCTTTGTTTTCTGGGAACTTATGCTCGTCCCAATGTATTTTTTAATTGCATTATGGGGCCACAAAGCCGCTACAGGTCGTTCAAGAATTTCAGCAGCAACTAAATTCTTCATTTATACACAAGCAAGCGGATTGGTAATGCTTATAGCGATCATCTCCTTGGTGCTTATTAACTACAGAAATACTGATGTGATAAGCTTTGCCTATGATAACCTTCTAAATGTTGAAATGAATGAAACTACTCAGTTTATGCTTATGTTAGGTTTCTTCATTGCTTTTGCCGTGAAAATGCCTGTAGTTCCATTGCATGGTTGGTTACCTGACGCGCATAGTCAAGCTCCTACAGCAGGTTCTGTTGATCTTGCAGGTATATTACTTAAAACAGCAGCATACGGATTATTACGTTTTTGTTTACCTCTTTTTCCAGAGGCGTCAGCAAGCTTTGCCCCTATCGTAATGGTATTCGGACTGATTGGGATTTTTTATGGTGCTTGGATGGCATTTTCTCAAACAGATATTAAGCGCCTTATCGCCTATACGAGTATCTCTCACATGGGATTTGTCTTAATTGCAATTTATACTGGTGATTTAGTTGCCTATCAAGGTGTAGTTATACAAATGATTGCTCACGGTTTATCTGCCGCTGCACTATTTATAATTTGTGGTCAGATCTACGAAAGATTACACACACGAGACTTAAGAGAAATGGGAGGACTTTGGTCAAAAATCAAATGGATACCAGCTTTTTCTTTAGCGTTTGCTGCTGCGAATTTAGGCATGCCTGGAACAGGTAATTTTGTAGGTGAATTTATGATTTTAATTGGTAGCTTTAGTGTTGCCCCTTCGATAATCATAATAGCGACTTTTGCATTAGTCTTTGCTTCAGCCTATTCACTTATCATGGTACAAAAAGCTTTCTTTGGGGAAACAAAATCAGATTCCGTCATAGCAGGTATGACTAAACGTGAAATGACCATTATTTTATCATTGCTTGTTTTACTTATTTTATTAGGTTTTTATCCAAAACCTATTTTAGAGATTTCAGTCGGGGCTATGACGCATGTACAAACCCTGTTTACTGATGCGATTTTACCTTCAACTACTACTATAAGGCCATAATTAACAATGACTTCTATAAACCAATTAGCGCTGTATGATCTAATTGCCCTATTGCCCATATTAATCATTGGATTAACTGTGGTCATTGTCATGTTAGGCATCGCTTGGCGCAGAAACCATTTTTTAAACGCAACGATTACCGTTATCGGGCTAAATCTGGCTTTGATATCAGTTATCTTTCTCTTTAATGACATCACAACCTTTGATTATAATGTCACTGCATTATTTATAGCTGATAATTTTGCATTATTTTTCAGTGGTCTAGTAATAATCGCCACTTTGGCAACATGTACGTTTGCGTATCCTTGGTTAAGTACTTACCCTGATAATAGAGATGAGTTTTATCTTCTCGTTGCTATAGCTGCATTAGGTGGGGTAGTACTTGGATATGCAAACCACTTTGCCTCATTTTTCATTGGAATTGAACTTTTAACACTTCCACTCTTTGGGTTGGTTGGATATACCTATCAATTAAAGCGTTCACTAGAGGCATCAATAAAATATTTGATTTTATCGGCTACTGCTTCCTCTTTCTTACTTTTTGGAATGGCACTTATTTACGCACAAATAGGTTTACTTGATTTTCAGAGCGTAGGGATTGCTATCAATTCATTGGGACTTGAAAATACACTCTTAGCACAAAACATGATCCTGCTTGCAGGGATTGGAATGATGTTAGTGGGTATAGGGTTTAAATTATCATTAGTTCCGTTTCACCTATGGACGCCAGATGTATATCAAGGAAGCCCTGCCCCTGTTACAACATTCCTTGCGACCGCAAGTAAACTTGCTACACTTGCAGTTGTTTTACGCTTTTTCACATCAGGCATTGCACAGGGTGAAATTGCTTCAATAAATATTGTACTGATGATCATGGCTATCTCTTCAATCTTATTTGGCAACATCATGGCTTTATTTCAAAATAATATTAAGAGAATGCTCGGTTACTCATCGATTGCACATCTTGGATACATTTTAGTTATACTAATGTCTAATAAATCTGATAGTGCAGTGATGGATGCAGTATCAATATATTCAGTGGCTTACTTATTTAGTAGCTTAGCTGCATTTGGTGTCATCAGTTTGATGTCTTCCCCTTATAAGGGAGATGATAGTGATGAGTTATTCTCGTATAGAGGTTTATTTTGGTACAAACCATTTTTAGCCGCTATTTTAACTGTCGCCCTTCTCTCTTTGGCTGGAATTCCATTGACTGCTAGTTTTTTTGGGAAATTTTACATGATTAAATTAGCAGTGGATAATGAATATTGGTGGTTAACAGGTGCTATTATTCTTGGCAGTGCTACGGGTATCTACTTCTACTTAAGAGCAATGGTAAGCCTCTATCTTAGAGCGCCTAACAATAGCCAACTAAGACATAAAAATACAGACAATTGGGCCAGTACTGCAGGTGGAGTAGTTATTTTATTTTCTGGTATAATGATCATTTTCCTCGGAATATACCCTGAACCCTTATTTTCATTAATAAATTTAAGATGATTTTTATTCTTAAGAATAATCTAAAAGCCGTAGCTGCATATAAAGCTACGGCTTTTTTATGCCTTAAACTTAGGTAGATCGCTTCTTTAATTATAAAAAAATAGTAAAACCAAGATAGGATAATAGCAATGTTGATATCAACGCTTGCATGATAAATTAAATATTCTCACTAGGCGGCGTCTTGGTATTTAAATAAAAAATGAAGTATACTTCAAAAGAGGCAAGAAAATTAATAACAGTATTAGCTGCTGTTCAAAATACTTTTTATTACATTTCAATAGATCAGGTTAATTCTTCACAAATATATGCAGGATGATACCAAGATATCACTAATCATAGAGGTGTTATATAATAATTAGGGGCTGTTGACATTTAGAGAGCGTTTTTTATACATGCATAGGCAACCACATCATAATAAAAGCAATTGCAATAGTGCTTTTAAAGCAAATTTCTAATTTATCATACCTCGTTGCAATTGCTCTGTAATGTTTTATCCTAGCAAAAGCATTTTCAACCAAGTGCCTTATTTTGTATAAGTGTTTATCAATCGAGCCCGGATTTAAGTCCTTGCCATAATTACGTTTTGGGATAATGGGTGTTTTGTTAAGGTTCGATATCAGCTCTCTTAAAGCTTTTGAGTCATAACCTTTATCAGCTATAAAACATTCAAAATCGCCAATATGCTTAACTAAACTTTCAGCGTGAGTTACATCATGCCGCTGTCCCTCACTGAGTTCGAAGTAAATAGGTAGTCCAAAACTATCAACAATAAGATGTATTGTCGTCGAATTACCCCCTCGGCTTGTACCGATGGCTTCAGAGCTATCAGTTGCAGCACCTGTGCTATGCTGATGTGCACGTATAATAGTGCCATCAGCAAACACCCATTCTTTATCGGCGATATGTGCCAGCTGTGTTAGAATCTCTAAAAAACCTTGTTTATGAGCCCATCGATTAAATCGTTTATAAACAGCATTCCAGCACCCAAATTAAGTGGGTAAATCACGCCAAGGCACACCAGTACGGATCCTAAATAAAACACCCTCAAAAAATAATCGGTCTGATCCTTTGATATAACCTATATTAACCCGGTTGAAAAGTTTTTGTAGAAAATTCCACTGACTATCCGATAAAATCAATCTCGGCATGACATTTACTCTTTTATAATATATTTTCGCAGACTAATTATAAAAGCGTTATGCCTCTTATCAAACACTTTTCACTTCAAATGATTGTTTATCAACCAACTTATGCGTGCTTAAATTTCGTTCACCAAATGTCAACAGCCCCTAGTAATAACTAGTTAAATACTATAATTTTTAAATAATTACTTTTATTCTATGGCAAGGATAACATGAATAATTTATTTAATTCTAGTGACCATTTACATAGCAGTGTAAATGGTCACTTTTAAGAGTACAGTGCAATTAAAATGACTTGAAAATATGATTAAATGAGCACATATTCATAGAATATCCTTACATTATTTCCACCTAAGCATTATGGCGCTTATCAATTGCAGCAGTAAAAATAACATCAGTAGAACTATTTAATGCTGTTTCAGCAGAGTCCTGAATAACGCCAATCGCTAAACCCACCCCAACAACTTGAAAAGCAATTTCATCACTGATACCGAACAAACTACAAGCTAATGGAATAAGTAATAAAGATCCACCTGCCACACCTGATGCGCCACAGGCTGATAAAGTTGCTACAACACTTAAAATCACAGTAGATAATAAATCTACTTCTATGCCTAGTGTATTAACGGCAGCAAGGGTTAGAACAGTAATAGTAATTGCAGCTCCCCCCATATTAATAGTCGCACCTAATGGTATAGTGACAGAATAAATGCTCTCATTGAGATTCAATTTCTTTGCTAATGCCATATTCACAGGAATATTTGCCGCACTAGAGCGGGTAAAAAATGCAGTAATTCCGCTCTCTTTGAGACAAGTAAAGACTAATGGGTAAGGATTGGATTTAGTTGTCACAAATACAATCAATGGGTTAACAACTAAAGCTAGAACAGCCATAGCCCCAAGTAGGACACCTAAAAGTTTTGCATAATCAACAAATATATCTAATCCATTTTCAGAGACTGTTTTAGTAACCAATCCGAAAATACCAATAGGGGCTAGTCGAATAACGACTTTAATGATAGATGAAATACTTGAACTTAAATCACCAAATAAAGACTTAGTCGTATCAGATGCTTTCATCAAACCCAGTCCTAATGCAATGCCCCAGAGTAAAATACCTAGATAGTTAGCTTCGAGTAATGCATTGACAGGGTTATCAAAAAGTTTAAATAGTAAATCCTTTAACACTTCGATTACACCTTTTGGCGCAGTATCCATTACTTCAGCATTAGGGAGTGTTATTGTTACAGGAAAAAGTTTACTAAAAATAATCGCCAGAACAGCAGCGGAAAATGTACCAAAGAGATAGAGAACTATAATGCCTCTAAATGATTTAGTTTGTTCACCTGTACCTCGGTGATTAGCTATCGCAGAAGCCACTAGTATAAACACTAATATAGGAGCAACTGATTTTAAAGCCTTAACAAATAATTCACCCAATATACCTATGGGGGCTACGGCGCTCGGTGCATAAAGACCAATAATTGTACCTAGAATAATACCAATTAAAATTTGCAGTATAATATTATTCATCAGAGGTTGTTTTTTAATCATAAGAACTTCCTTAAAAGATAACACAAGAATTTAAAAAATTTCTGCCGTGAATTACAACAAATAATAGTAGTCATCGCTTATTTTATTTGTCTACAGAGACATTCTGTACTTTACTGTAAAATTTTCAAACAGGATTCATAAATGTAAAAAGTACAAACGTAAAGAGTACGACATTATCCGTTAAATTGCACGAACTTTAAAGATTAACTGAATAGGAGTGGGATTTAGATTTAACTCAAGAAGGCTATATGGTTTAGGGTAAGTTGTTGAAACTATTTAATGGATTTACTTTAATTTAAGATAAATTTTATTTCAAAGCAAATCCAATAATGATAAAAAATTAGCAATTAACTGATTTGATTACTATCATCACTTAAATCAACTTGAACGCTTGGATCGTTAAACACTGTCATATCCATTGTACCCATTTCTTTATCTGTGATAACCGCAGCAGTCATTGTACCTGATACATTAGCTAAAGTTCTTGCCATATCAATGATAGGATCGATAGCCAAAATAACTGCTATCATCGGAAAATATTCACCCATTCCCATACCTGATAAGGTAATGCTCGCAGCAATCGTTGCCGTACCAGGAATACCGGCAATCCCAATAGAACCCAATACAACAACCAGTACTAACATCAAATAAAATTGCAAATTAATTTCTATTCCTAGGGTTTGTGCCAGCATAACGGCCAGAAGTGCTGGGAAAAATCCTGCACATCCATTCATTCCGATGGTACTTCCTAATGAACCCACTAAATTAGCACTGGCAGCATTGACCCCCATCCGAGTTTTCAAGGTAGAAATTGTCATAGGCAAAGTCCCTACAGATGAACGGCTTGTGAAAGCCATTAACCAAGTCGCAGCGGCTTTTTTAATGAACATTAAAGGCGAAATTCCATGAATCATTACAAGCAAGACATGAATAAAAAGCATAATTGCAGTGGCAATATAAATAGCGAGCACGAAGGAGGATACGTTATAAATTTCTGTCATGCCATTAGAAACAATAGTTCTCGCAAGAAGAGCTATTACAGCGTAAGGCATATACTTAATGATAGTCATTGCAATCGACATAACAATCTTATAAAGACCATTGATAAAGAGTTTAAACGCACCAATCGCTTCAGGATTTTTTTTCTCCATACGATTTGCCCCAATGCCTAAGAGAGCTGAAAAAATCACAAGCCCTACAACGTTATCAGAACTCATCGCTCCAATTATATTACTTGGAATTAAGTTAACTAAGGTATCAACTAAGTTTTTATACTCTCTAATCTCTGCAACTTTTGTGGTATTAGCGATTTGCGTATTAGTAAGTTCTAAACCTAATAAAGAGGCCAAACCTATCCCAACGACAGCTGCAACAGCGGTTGTGGATAATAACCAAAAAATACTTCTCACCGCCACCTTTGGTAAGTTTTCTTTACCAGAAAAATCTAATATTACTTTTACAATAGAAACAAAAATTAAAGGAATCACCAACATTCGAATAAAAGCCACAAATGCTCGACCAAATAAACCGTACCACGTCGCTGTTTCTTTCATCCATATAGGCATAGTTGCCACAGGCGGGTAGCCTGCACTTGTTTGAATTACAAATCCAAGAACTCCGCCTAGAACAAGCCCTGCCATCATTCTAATTGAGAAACTGGTTTTTTTATCTTGTAAGAATTTTATTACATAGAAAAAAACGCCTAATAACAGCAAACTAAGAAGGGTTTGGTAGTGGGTAATATGCAAAAAATTTTGAAAAAGTACCCCATTAAAAATTGCACTGCTTGGTGCATCCGTCATAAACAACTCCTTAAACTAGTTTCCGTATATTTTATAATTTTATTTTTTCACTTTATCTATAATTTATAAATACATTTAATGTATTATTCTACTGTATTTAAATAGGAAAAGTCTTATAACTGTTGGTTGTGAACAATAACTTTCTGTTATATCGTTTCAATTTCTTTCATCACTCTAGCACATTGTGACTTAATCATTACAACTTTTTAGTGATAAGGATTATAAAAAATATTGATAATACAATTTAGCAACTGTCTTTATTAACCATGATTTCAATGATTTGAACATCAGTTTGCAACATACTTCCTTGCGCTAACTGACACAAATTATCTATCGATTTATCAGCATTATGACTTACAATCCCCTCATTCGCTGTGACTCCTGTATCATTTAATGCCATTAACACAGATTTGAGTGCCGATGTAGCGGAGGTTGATACTTTCATAGCACAACTGTTCGCTGCACCATCACAAATGATCCCTGCAATATCCCCCACCATACTTGAGAGAGTCCTATCAATAGCTGCATATTTATTTTCAGCAAGTAACCAAGCCATACCTGCTCCTGCGCCCATCGCAGCAGTGCTTACTGCACATAGCGCTGAAAGTTTAGGGAGCTTAGAATGTATATAAATAGCAATTAAATGTGAAATAATGAGGGCTCTCGCACGTTTTTCGTTATCTACCTGCAAATAATCAGCAACAACAACTACAGGGAGCGTCGCACTTATGCCTTGGTTACCTGATCCTGAGTTACTCATAGCGGGTAAGACTGCTCCGCCCATTCTTGCATCAGAGGCGGCAGTTGAACGAATAACAATTTGATTTTGTAAATCATCAGACAATAAACCATTTTTGATGTGGCCTTGCAACGTTCTGCCTATATGTAACCCATATTCTTTAGCTAATCCCTCTTTTGATAATGCGTCATTCAACTCTTGAGCTTGAAGAATAAAAGCAATTTGTGATAAAGGTATATGCTCGGCAAATTCAACAATTGATAGTACTGATGCTTGTGATAAATCATAATTTGATCCTTTTTTTAACGTTATGTCATTGACTGCTTCAAAGATAGTCTCTCCATTTTTTTCAATATTAACAATATGAGTATGACCATCACTTATCGTCACACTGACTGTTTCAGTCTCGGTTGAAATTCTGGATTTAGAATACAAAATTGGTGTTGAGGGTTCTATAACTACAGACACTTTGTCTTTATCTAGCATTTTTTTGGCCAATTCGACGACATCATTTGTTAGGCCTTTTAATACTTCTAAATTTCCATCAGGATTTCCACCTAACGCCCCAACTGCAGCTGCGATAGGTAAACCGACCATACCTGTACCAGGTACACTGACCCCCATGCCATTTTTCATCAAATTGGGGGAAACAAAACCTTCAATTTTGCTGATCTTTGAAAATTTTTCATGAACAGAAGTCCCATGCCCAAAAAGATATTTTGCAGCAACTGCACTGGCAAGTGCCAAAGAGATAGGTTCAGTACACCCCAAGGCAGGAACCACTTCATGATTAAGTGCTTTTAAGTATTCATTCCAAAGTATATTATTTTTTGTAATGCTTTTATTTTCTTGATTTTCTGGTGTTGACATATGCCATCCTATTTTTTGTATAGATTATTTCCACTGCCGGCTAATCGGCCTTAAGGCATATTACTCATTTCACCTATACCGTGCAATTAATTATTTCTATTCATAATTACCATGATATTTTACTTGTTTGAATATTTGGGGGGAGTTAAAAAACTATTTAGCTCATGATTACGATGTTTATGTTGTTATAATCACTAACAAACTGAATTTATAGACACTTTTGCTTGAGGGAAACTTAAAAAGATAATTGCTTTAAAGAAAGAAAAAATACACTTATTAACTCCCGCTTAAAGTCATAAAATATAGCTATAATTATCTATTTATACTGATGTTACATCAAGTTACAGGCGCAGATAGTATCCCAACATCCATTCAGTGGAGGTTAAACATTACCAAAATCTGCATCTTGATTTCTATTACGTATATATTTTATTCATTTCTTTTACTTAGGGAATTGTAGATCAGAGATAAGTTCGTAGACATCGTATAAAGTTGATTTAGAGATAAATCTGAACTTCTGTGAGTTATACTATCCTTACACAATTATTCTAAAGAATTATTAGATAAATTGTGTAACAGATATTTTTTTAAATGGATTAAACGATTTTTAACGCAGTTTATCGCTGATTTTTAATAATGAAGCTATCGCTGATGCCGTATTATATAGATTAAATTTAGCTTCGGCTAAAACTTTCTCAAGCGGTTTCAAAGATCTTAGTATAGGAAAGACGACAGCAAAATAGTCATCAAGTTTTTCAACTTCATCACCTAAAATTCCACATATACCAATTACAGGAATGCCATTATCTTTTGCTAATTTAGCAACACCTAGCGGCGTTTTTCCAGATAAAGTCTGATTATCCATCCTCCCCTCACCGGTAATTACTAAATCTGCTTGTTTAATAACTTCATCATAGCCCAACTCTTTTAAAATAAAATCAATACCGTTAACAATTTTAAGTTGCGGGACTATTCGTGAAAGTCCATACGGAGCTCCCCCTGCAGCCCCCATACTTGCATGTTCAAAAGTAATAGATGGGTTGATGAATTCAGTTTTTGTAGCGAAATTATGAAGTGCGGCATCAAGCAAAACTCTTTCTTCAAAAGAGGCTCCTTTTTGTTTTCCAAAAATATGGCTTGCGCCATTAGCTCCACAAAGCGGATTTTGTACATCACATGCGACAATAAATTCTATTTCTTTTAACCTAGGATCTATGTTCGATAGTTCTAATGTATCAAAATCAGCAAGCTTTATTCCTCCTTTGGGCAAAGTATTACCGTGTTTATCTAGTAATCTTGCCCCCAGTGCCTCTAATATACCCGCACCTGAATCATTAGTTGCACTACCTCCTAGACCTAAAATTATTTTACTGACACCGCTATCTAGTGCAGCTTTAATTAATTGTCCTGTCCCGTAACTTGTTGTTATTTTTGCATCTCTTTGTTCAGTTTTTAATAGTGGAAGTCCTGAAGCAGCGGCTATCTCAATTAAAGCAGTCTGGCCTTCATCAATTAGGGCAAATGTTGCCCTAATTTTTTGTTCTAAGGGATCTAATACTTCTATATCGATTTTTTGCCCAGGTTGAGAATATAAAATAGCATCAACTGTTCCCTCCCCCCCATCTGCTAAAGGTAATAAACTATATGTGGCCCTAGGAAACTTCGTCAAAAATGCACTATGTATAATTTCGGTCACTTCTGCCGCACTAAGGCTTTCTTTAAATGAATCAGGGGCTATAACAATATGCATTATTGACTCCATTTTATATTAGGTATGCCACATTTAGTGTGGCATGATTACTTATCAATTTTAAAACTGAACGTTTTGACCTGATTAGGATTAAAATATACTTCTGAATCTAATAAATTATCTTGCTTTATTTGCTCTTCAGCTAAATTAACCTCAAAATATTTCCTATAGGGTAAATTAAATTTAGGCAAGGCAATGTTATTTTGGTTTGTTGAAGAAGGATTAAACCATCGACTTATTATTGCATCACTATTTTCTGCTTTTTTTAGTACACTCAACGTTATTTTGCCAGGTTTCGTATTGACTAAACTATATGTTACAGGTGTTATAAATGACTCAAGATTCAATTTCATTGCGTCATAAGGAATTTTATTATAAAAACGTATCGGTGTATTGAATTCCTTAGCTTGACGCATGATTTCTGCATTCTCAACACTGTCTTGATAAATACCTAGACCAATTCTAGTACTAAAGTGGCCTAACATTTGTGAATCCGGAGTTGGTAGCTTAATACCCGAAGGGCGCCCCGGTCTTAATAATAAATTTTCCTTGCCAAGTACACCCACTGAACGGAATAAGGTCAACGCTATTGCTTGATTACCTTGCCAATCAATGACTTCAAATTCTCTTAAACCTTCAGTAAATAGCGCAAAAGACATATTTTTTACTTCATTTTCTACGGCAACAAAGTTAAGCATTTGCCATACTGGAATTGGTGCTTCTTTCCAGTCTTCTTGCTCCCAATAAGTCATAGCGTCATCTTTAACCGGTCTTGAAATTGTTCCAAATTGTGTGTCTGCGATGACTGATTCACTTATCCATTGATAAGGAAATAGAACTCTTACTCGGTGATCTTCAGCGTCATTTTTCCAGTAGGCATCAATATGAATTTGTGAATCCCCCCTATTTAAGGCAACTGTAAAAGTAATTTCAATTAAACTATTTTTTAATTTATCTTTTCGTGCATCTAAATCTTTTGGTACAGACATTTCTATTTGAATTTTGGCTTTTTCTTGCCATGGCGATGAAGTGATCTCTACCTTAGCTTTATTTTCTGTACTATATAATAACCATTCATCTCTTGATGGCGAGTAATCATATTCATCACCATCATCAGATCCCTCTTCTATAAGTAATGCGTTATCGAAAGTTCTATTGGTTTTTTTATCCGTAATATTGATACTGCCATTTGCCTGTATTTCAATAATATAAAAATCATTTTCAATTTTGTTGCTTGAATTTTCTTTTCTATCAAGAATCGAGATGGCATCATTGCTTCCAGAAGCAGATTTTTTTTCAATACTCAATGCTACATAGCCCATCGCAGGTATTTCTATCGGCAACTGAATTTCATATTCCATGAAAGGATCGTAATTACCATAATGAACAATCTGCCTATCGACTAATCCAGGATCGATTTCTTTAGCGCTAAGAATGCTATATTCAATTTTATTTCCTGCAACATCATATAAATTAAAATCACTTGCTCGAATACGTATAATCGCATTCACAATACTGTTACGTGGATAAGGTAAAAAATTGAAAAATGCTAACCTATCTCTAAATGTTCCGGATTCTGAACTAGGAATTTTCTCCATATTATCTACAATCTTACGCATGTAAAATTGTATTAAATTTTCAGCCATATCATCGGCAAGCCAAAATCTCGACTTGATTTCTTGATGAACAGGATCGCTACAGCAACAACTTATTGAGTCATGGGCATGATTTTTCATAATTTCTTTCCACATTTTCTCAATTAAACCATGGTGATACTCACATCCAAGTGAATATGCAATGGTTGCTAATGGCTCTAATTGGTTACTGATTTTATTTTCTATGACCGCATTTTGTATTTTGATATCCATTCTTGTAGAAGAAATTGTGCGATGAACCCGCATATATTTTCCATCATTAAATTCTCCTATTAATCTTGGAAGTTGATCCTTTTTCACTTTCAGCTTCTCAAAAATTGTCTCATAGCGGCTAAGTAAGAAATTATAATTAGGAAATATTTCCTTTAACAACTCTATAATGTCGAAAATATTTTGTTGGATAGGCATTTGATCATGCCCATTTGGTAGTAACAAATCACCGCCAAATGATGCTTTTTTGAGCACTTCTAAATAGTTATTTAAACGTTTAAATAACGCGTCTTTATCATCTGGTAGGTATTTTCCTATTGCATATCCTAAAGGTAATACTTGAGCTATTACTTCACTACCATCAATAGATTTCCATACAAATTCTGTATGATGTGTTCCGTGTCTCTCGCTACATCCTCTCCAAAACATGGCATCTTCAATGCCAAAACCGTTTAAAATTTGTGGCAATGCTGCACTCATACCAAATGAGTCTGGTAAATACCCTATATTCATTACTTCTTTAAAGGGTTTACAGTCTTTCATTCCGTAAAGTAGATTACGTGTAATCGACTCTGCCCCAACCATCATAAGATCAGTCTGAGTATACCAAGGGCCGATGATAAGCCTTTTTTCTTCAACTAATTTTTTAACACGTTCAACTGCATCTGGCTTGACAGCGAAGTAATCTTCTAAAATAGCTGTTTGTCCATCAAGTACATAAAAAGGATAATCAGGATCAGATTCTAATCGAGTCAAAATTTCTTCCATATTATTCACTAGTAGAATACGAGAATGCTCAGCAGTAAAATACCATTCTCTATCCCAATGCATATGTGGAGTAATATGCACATTGATCTCTCTATTTGCCTCTGTATTTATATTCATATTTTATCCTCAAAAATATGCCTATGCGTTTTACATAGGCAACTTAAAATTTATATTGCAAATTTTCCGGTTGCGACAGCGTGTTTGCGCCATGAGATCAACACAAGGGTAGAAATCAAACTACCGAGCAAAGCCGCACCAAACCATATTCCTGCAGAGGCAAATGCTCCTAGTGGATTTTCAGTCAGAAGAAACATAGAAAATATTCCTGCGCCTGGGGTTGATAAACCAATCGACGCCCATCCAACTATAGCACCAGTCACAGCAGATCCTACTAAAAATGAACCAATAACACGGATAGGATCTTCTATGGCCATAGGTATAGCTCCTTCTGTGATCCCGGCTAAGCCCAATAACCAAGTTGACTTGCCCGTTTCAATTTCAAAGTCTTTAAATAATTTAGGAGCCATTAATGTAGATGCTGTTACTGTAAATGCAGACACCATTTTAACAGAGGCAAAAATTGCATAAGGCCCGTACACCTCATTTGCCATAGCCCCTAAACAGAACGCATAAGCGGCTTTATTAACAGGGCCGCCTAAATCAAAGGAGACAAAACATCCAATTATAACACCTAATAATAGGGCGTTGCTTCCAGATAAAGAGTTCAACCAATTAGTAAGGCCCGTATTTACAAATGCAACAGGCTTACCAATGACAAAAAGCATTAGACTTCCTGCAATTAAAGTACCAATTACAGGATAGAGATAAAAACTCAAAAAACCATTAAATGTAGGAGATAAGCGGATATATTGCTTTACATAACGCATAACATAGCCTGCTATCAATCCACCGACTATACCCCCTAAAAATCCAGAACCAATTAAATTTGCCGCTACACCCGCAGCAAATCCAGGACCTAATGCAGGTTTATCTGCTAAAGAATATGCGGTATAAGCTGCTAGTACAGGTACCATGAGCACCCCTAGCAAATTACCACCTAATTTTCGATAAAGCCATAACCAAGAATTCTCTGTCTCATAGACTGCTTGAAGTCCAAAGATTTGAGTGATTAAAACTGCTATAGCTAATACAGTTCCCCCTGCAACTATCAGTGGGACTGCAAAAGATATACCACTTAAAAGCGCCTGTTTTAGTTCGGTTTTAAAGCCAACTTTATTTTCAACTGTCGCGGTTTTATGTGATTTAGTCATATCTCTTGGCGTCTTTTTAGCTAATTCTAGCGCCTCATTAATAATACTTTCTGCTCTTTTGATGGGTTCAGCAACAGGTACTTTAATGGTCGGCAGACCTGAGAATCGTTCTAATTCTTTGATAGCTACTTCTGAAGCAAAAATACAAGCCGTCGCATTATCAAAATCTTCAACAGAAATTCTTCCTTCTATCCCATTAGCTCCTTGCTTTTCAACAACGATTTTAACACCTAATTTTTTTCCTGCCTTTTCCAAATATTCAGCCGCCATATAAGTATGAGCTATACCGGCAGGACAGGCTGTTACACAAACAATGACTGGCGCTTTTTCCAGTAAAGCAACTTCTGATGATGATTCTGTTGGTTCTAATTGTTCCTCAATCGCTTGAGACAGTAATCCTAATAACTCCTCGGAAGTTTTGGCATGAATGATTTTTTCTCTTACCTCATCATCCACTAAAGCAGTTGTTAATTGGGTGAGCAGTTGAATATGTGTAGTACCAGCTTGTGCTTCCGGTATAGCAAGTAAAAAAATTAAATTAACGTCTTCCTCTCCATCAATCCCATTCCACGCTATTGGCTGTGCTAGTGTTGCTACAGCAAATGCAGCTTCATTGACTGCCACTGATTTACCATGAGGAATAGCTAGTCCTTCCCCTAGCGCCGTCGGGCCTTCTGATTCACGTTGCATCACAGCATTTAAAAAGGCTGATTTATCTGAAATTTTACCTTTTTGGTACAAACCTTCAATTAATGCATTAATCGCCTCATCGCTATTAGAAAAAGGAGATTGGATATATATTAGTTCTTGAGTTGTTAATTGGGTAAGATTCATTGTTTTCCCCTTATCAATAGGTAAACCTTATCTAAATATGCATAAGCCTCGTACTTTTATAGCTACAATCTAATTTCATTCGCTATAATTGCTTATAAATCGTATAATAACTCATATAAAAATAATACAAATACAATACAAAAACAAGACAATTATCACACTTTTTATAATAATTCAGCTGGAATACTTATTTTCATGAGCTGAATATTAAGAAGCAGAGGTCAATTATGGCGAAGCAGCCAAGATATAGAACAATTGCAAATTCAATTAAAGATCTAATCAAACAAGGTGAGTTTGCTCCAGGGGATGCAATTTCAACAGAAGCCGAACTTTGTAAGATATTTGGTGTCAGTCGTGTTACCGTCAGACAGGCGCTGAAAAAACTTATAGAAGAGGATGTTTTAGAAAGTATTCAAGGCAGTGGTACTTATGTTAAGCAAGCACTAGTTGATTATGATATCTATCAAATGACAGGTTTTGAGGAAAAGTTTGATACGAGCAGTAGGCACTCTCACAGTGATGTTTTAGAATTCACAATAACAAAACCAAACAAAAACATAACAAATACATTACAATTAACAGATAACGAAAAAGTTTATTATATTAAAAGAGTACGATTTATTGACAAAAAAGCAATTACCCTAGAAGAAACATGGCTCCCATTAAGATTATTTCCTGATCTTACCTATGAAACTATGCAAGGTTCAAAGTATTATTACATAGAACATATGAAGAAAATGGTGATAGATAGAAGTGAACAAGAAATATTGGCTGTTATGCCCAATAAAGATGTTTGTACACATTTAGCTATTCCTATGGAACAGCCTATCATTGAAAAAATATCTATTGGATACTTAATAGATGGGACTCGATTTGAATATAGCAGAAATTTTTTCAAATCCTCTGAATATAAATTCACCCTTACAGCAAAAAGAAAATCAATTAAAATCTAAATGTATTAAAAGATTAAAATCTCTATTTAGCTTTTATAAAAAAAACCATATATCACAATTATGACATATGGTTTTTTTATCTCATTTTTCAAGGTTATCGAGCTATTTTTACCTTGGTATGTTTTGTCATCGCCGGCTGAAAGCTTTGCCTACGATTTTTTCTCTGCGCTTCACGCACCTCGTCACGACTAGGTGGGGGTACTAAACACTCTTTTTTATTACCTATTAGATGTGTCAATCCCATAGTTTCTAGAGCTTCTCTTATCATTTTAAAATTAGCAGGATCATGATATCGCAATAAAGCTTTATGTAAACGACGTTGCTTATCACCTTTGGCACTCTCTACTTTTTCACTATTATGATCAATAGGCCTCAAAGGATTCTTTTCTGTATAATACATGGTTGTTGCATTTGCCATTGGAGAAGGATAAAAATTTTGAACCTGATCTAACCTGAATCGATTTTTCTTCAACCAAAGCGCAAGATTCACCATATCTTCATCCGTTGTACCTGGATGTGCCGATATAAAATAAGGAATAAGATATTGTTCTTTACCTGCTTTTTTAGAGTACATATCAAAAAGTTGTTTAAACTTATCATAAGTCCCCATACCAGGTTTCATCATTTTAGACAGAGGCCCTTCTTCCGTATGCTCTGGCGCTATTTTAAGGTAGCCTCCCACATGGTGCTCAGCTAACTCTTTAATATAACGAGGATCTTCCACGGCTAAATCATAACGGACCCCTGAGGCAATCAAAATCTTTTTGATTCCAGGTAAACTTCTCGCTTCACGATAAAGTTCGATAGTAGGCTCATGATTTGTATCCATAAATGGACAGATGGTGGGATAAACACAAGAGGCCCTTCTGCATGACTCTTCTGCTTTAGGAGATGTGCATTTAAGCATATACATGTTCGCTGTAGGGCCACCTAAATCAGAAATAATACCTGTAAAGCCTGGCACTTTATCACGAATATCTTCGATTTCCCTGATGATCGATTCCTTTGAACGGCTTTGTATAATTCGTCCCTCATGCTCTGTAATAGAACAAAAAGAACATCCACCATAACAACCACGCATAATATTAACGGAAAAGCGAATCATTTCGTATGCTGGTATTTTCGCCCCACCATAACTTGGATGAGGAATCCTCTGATACGGTAAACCAAATACGCTGTCCATTTCATCAGTAGTCAAAGGAATAGCTGGTGGATTAGCCCATAGATATCTATCACCATGTTGTTGCATTAATGCACGCGCACAACCAGGATTAGTCTCATGGTGTAAAATGCGTGAAGCATGGGCATATAGTACTTTATTGTTCGCTACTTGCTCGAAGCTAGGTAACAATATATATGTTTTTTCCCAAGGCCTTACCTTAGCGGGTTGAATTGTAATGCGCTGAGGCTCTGCAGCTTTTTTAATGTTTAATTTTTCATCGATTGCATCAATAGCAGAGATTGCATTTTCGTCTTTTGTTGGACCACCCTGTGTTTGACAGGCAAGATCTTCGCCATATGGATTAGGTATAGGATCTATCTTTCCAGGGGTATCAAAATGAGTAGAATCAACCCCCTTCCAATCATAGCGTGGAAATTTACGTATCATGGCTGTACCACGAATATCTTCAATTTCTTCTATCTTTTCACCAGCAGCTAAACGATGGGTTAATTCAACCAAAGGTCTTTCTGCATTGCCATAGATTAAAAAATCAGCTTTGGCATCAAATAAAATAGAACGTCTTACTTTATCAGACCAATAGTCATAATGAGCAATACGTCTAAGACTGGCTTCAATTCCACCTAGAACGACAGGGACATCAGCAAAGGCCTCTTTACAGCGTTGAGTGTATACAATGGAAGCTCTATCGGGGCGTTTACCCCCCTCATTATTGGGTGTGTAAGCATCATCGTGTCGCAATTTTCTATCAGCAGTGTAACGATTGATCATTGAGTCCATGTTACCTGCAGCAACACCAAAGTATAAATTGGGCTTACCAAGCTTCATGAAATCATTTTTATTGCTCCAATCAGGCTGAGCAATGATTCCCACGCGAAAGCCTTGAGCTTCTAAGAGCCTACCAACGATAGCCATACCAAAACTAGGGTGATCGACATACGCATCACCTGTCACAATAATGACATCGCAACTATCCCAACCTAGAACATCCATCTCTTCTCGCGACATGGGTAAAAAGGGCGCAGTACCGTAGCACTCTGCCCAATAAGGGGTATACGAAAACAGATGTTTATCTGTTTTTATTAGAGACTCAGGTTTATTTTTTTCGAGTAAGTTTTTAGCTTGTAAATGTTTACCCTGATTGGTATTTGACATATTTTTTAGTTTTATTTTTAAAAGAATGTGGAATATCGACTATGATTACGCACAATTAGGTAATAAGCGATGACATGAACTAGAACATTATAGCTGTTGCTTAGGATTCTTCAAAGTAAAGAGTCACGTTAATTAATTAAATTTACGATTTTATTCTACAACACCTTAAAAATCAAAATACATTAGACTATTTTAATTTAGGTAAAGATCTATGTAATCAAGTAAAACATTAGTGAAAATAAATTTTTTCTTTGAAGTTATAGTTAGAAAAGTTTGATTCTGAGGTAAACAAAATGATTAGATTAAGAGTTGATAATTTTGGCTCCCCTGGCTGGATTCGAACCAGCGACCTGCGGATTAACAGTCCGTCGCTCTAACCGACTGAGCTACAGAGGAATTACAAAATATTATTTTTAAGTTGGCTCCCCTGGCTGGATTCGAACCAGCGACCTGCGGATTAACAGTCCGTCGCTCTAACCGACTGAGCTACAGAGGAACATCCTAAAAACAGCGCAAATGATATCGATATATTTAACAGTTGTCAAAGCAATTTTGCAAAAAAATACTCAAGTGTTTAACTAATAACCAAAAGGAGGGGGATTTAACTGTTCAATACTTTTAACTGGCAAGATTCAAAATACACGCTTTATATGTTTAGGGTAAAAATTATCTTGATAGCAACTCTACGCCTAATTATGACTAATGAAGTGAAAACTCGTATTTAGGCTTTGAAGACAAATAATGCATTACTCTGAGTATATACATACTAGGTTTTTAGACATTTTTGAATTTCAATTAATTTATTTATTTCTTGTGATGCAGTTCTATTTTTAACTCATTAATTGAAAATTAATGAAAAAAACAACTCAATGTTTTTCATTTTATGGTATTTTGCTGCAATGTAGTCATTCCTATATAATCAATTTGTTGACGTTAATTATATCTATAAATACTATATTTCGAGATAAATATCTATTGTAGCTATGCTAGTTGCTATAAACAACAAATTGAATGATTTATAGAATATAACGCTTAACTTAACCTAAAATGACAGCTAAATTCAAAGCCCAGATTTTAACAATACATCAACCAGTGGATTTATTAACAAAGAGTGAAGTGTATCAAAAATCTAATTATTTTTTCTCTATCACGAATGATATTAATGATTAATGGCGACAAAAGATAAATACTTATGGTAATATCTCTCACTTTATTTGAATGCAAATTGCTTAACTAATTATAACCAATTGAATTAAAGGTTCTTAATTTATTAGGCAATTACGAATAATGAATTCTAAAAACTATCGACTATCTATTATGCAAAAAAATTTCAATATTCTCATTCTTAATGGGCCGAATCTTAATATGCTAGGAATTAGAGAGCCTGAGAAATATGGTGCTTTAACGCTCGGCAATATTATTGAGCAACTAAAAACAAAATATTCAACTCAAGATATCACATTGGCTGATTTTCAGTCTAATGCTGAACACGAACTAATTGAAAAAATTCATAAAGGATATAAAAAAATAGATTTTATTATAATTAATCCTGGTGCGTTTACGCATACAAGTGTAGCCATAAGAGATGCTTTGTTATCAGTCAATATTCCTTTTATTGAAGTTCATCTTTCAAACGTCCATGCAAGAGAACCCTTTAGACACCACTCGTATCTTTCAGACGTAGCTAAAGCAGTTATTTGTGGAATGGGCCACAAAGGATATGATTATGCAGTCGATTTTGCTATCGACTCACTACGCAAAATGTCATAGTGCTATATCATTATCCAGAAAAATCAAATAAAATACCTTAAAAATTCTAATTATGACAATTTAATTCGCTGTTTTATGATGACACTTTAAAACGCAATATTCACTATTTAAAACAAGAGAGAGACATTATGGATATTAAAAAAATTGAAAAATTAATCGAATTACTTGAAAATTCGGGTGTATCAGAGATAGAAATTACTGAAGGTGAAGATTCAGTTCGCATCTCACGCCATGCTCCAAATCAAGTTGTTGCCATGCCGCAAATGCAGCCTATGTATGCTCCTGCAGCCCAAGCTCCTGTTCAAAACTTAAGTGCAGCCGTTGCAACTCAAACCAGCATGTCTGCGGAAGCACCAGCGGCTATTTCTGGTCATACAGTGAAATCACCAATGGTCGGTACTTTCTATCGCTCACCAAGCCCTGAATCAGCAGCATTTGTTGAAGTAGGTCAAAAAGTCACTGTAGGTGACACGATCTGCATCGTTGAAGCGATGAAAATGATGAATCAAATCGAAGCAGATAAATCAGGTACTGTGACTGCTATCCTTGTAGAAAATGGTCAAGCTGTAGAATTTGACCAACCTATGATTGTTATCGAATAATCTATTCATCGAACAAGACATTGAGGTTAACATGTTAAATAAAGTACTTATTGCAAATCGTGGAGAAATAGCTCTTCGAATTTTGCGTGCTTGTAAAGAATTGGGAATTAAAACGGTAGCAGTTCACTCTACTGCCGATAGAGATTTAAAACACGTTTTACTTGCTGATGAAACTTTATGTATTGGTCCTGCTCCATCTGTAAAAAGTTACTTGAATATTCCAGCAATAATTTCTGCTGCAGAAGTCACAGGAGCTGATGCTATCCATCCAGGATATGGTTTTTTAGCTGAGAATGCAGATTTTGCTGAGCAAGTGGAACATTCTGGTTTTATTTTCATCGGTCCTAAAGCTGACACTATACGTCTTATGGGAGATAAAGTTTCCGCTATTAGTGCAATGAAAAAAGCGGGCGTTCCATGCGTTCCTGGATCTGATGGTCCATTAACTGAAGATATGGCGCTGAATCGTGAATTAGCAAAAAAAATTGGATATCCTATCATTGTAAAAGCATCTGGTGGCGGTGGTGGTCGTGGAATGCGCGTCATTCGTTCAGAAGAGGAACTTGAATCTTCTATCATCATGACTAAAGCTGAAGCAAAAGCTGCATTTAATAATGATATGGTTTACATGGAAAAATTCCTTGAAAATCCAAGACACATTGAAATTCAGGTGATGGCAGACGGTCAAGGTAATGCTGTTTATTTAGGTGAACGTGACTGTTCAATGCAACGCCGCCACCAAAAAGTAGTAGAAGAAGCTCCAGCGCCTGGTATTAGTGAGGCCGATCGTAAGCGTATTGGTGAACGTTGTACAAATGCTTGTATAGAAATTGGTTATCGCGGTGCAGGTACTTTTGAATTTTTATACGAAAATGGTGAATTTTACTTTATAGAAATGAATACCCGTATTCAAGTAGAACATCCTGTAACTGAAATGGTTACCAGTGTTGATTTAATTAAAGAGCAACTCCGTGTTGCTGCAGGATTACCACTGACAATTAAACAATCCGATATCAAGCTCACGGGTCATGCGATTGAATGTCGAATAAATGCTGAAGATCCAGAATCTTTTTTACCAAGCCCAGGTAAAATAACTCGCTTCCATGCTCCAGGTGGAATGGGGATCCGTTGGGAGTCCCATATCTATGCTGGTTACAGTGTTCCACCTCACTACGATTCAATGATAGGTAAATTAATTACTTACGGAGAAACAAGGGAAGTGGCTATTGCTCGAATGAAAAATGCCCTTAATGAATTAATTGTTGATGGCATCAAAACTAACATTCCATTACAACAAAAAATTATGAATGATGAAAACTTCCAGAAAGGGGGAACAAACATTCATTATTTAGAGAAAAAACTCGGTTTGTAACACGAAACTTTATGTAATGTTAATTTAAGCCCTCAGTGCATGCACATGAGGGCATTTTTTTGGGGGCTATATGGCTTGGATACAAATTAAAATACCTGCTTTAGATAAGCATGCAAACCGAATAAGTGATGCATTGATGGGATTTGGTGCACTGAGTGTCACATTTCAAGATACGCACGACGACCCTGTTTATGAACCTTTGCCAGGTGAGACTTTACTTTGGCATAATACAGATATTATTGGGCTATTTGATGCAGAGCATGACATGCAAAAAGTCATAAAACAGCTAAGTTATGTTTCCATTCTAGGACCTAATTTCAAACATAAAATTGAGCAAATTGAAGACAAAGATTGGGAGCGAGAATGGATGGATAATTTTCATCCGATGCAATTTGGTAAACGGTTATGGATTTGCCCAAGTTGGAAAGAAGCCCCTCACCCTGATGCGGTAAATGTACTTTTAGATCCAGGCCTTGCTTTTGGAACTGGGACGCATCCTACAACCTCCTTATGCCTAAGTTGGTTAGATGGCCTTGATTTATTAGATAAAACAGTAATCGATTTTGGTTGTGGTTCTGGCATTTTAGCGATTGCTGCATTAAAGTTAGGTGCAAAATCAGCTATTGGTATTGATATCGATCCTCAGGCAATAGAAGCCAGTTTAGATAATGCGAAAAGAAATGGCGTTGAGGACAGATTAACGTTATATCTTTCTCAAAATGCTCCTGATAATCTGAAAGCGGATGTCGTGGTGGCTAATATTTTGGCAGGTCCACTTAAGGAGTTAGCGCCATTGATAAAAGCTAAAGTGAATTCCAAAGGGTTGATTGGACTTTCTGGTGTTCTTGCATCACAAGCTGAAGAGGTTGCTTTAGCCTATGTGGAAGATTTTACTATTGATGAGATTGCGGAAAAAGAGGAGTGGTGCAGAATTACTGGTGTTTCCAAACAATAGCTCAAACAAGATAAAAAACGCCATAAATGCCAAAGCAGTTAAAATTTCTTATTTTAAGAGACTATTCTTTTTGCAGTTAATGAAAGAAGAGTGAAATTTCATCCTTTCACTCAATAACATGGCAGCTATACTGTATAAAATCCCTCTGTTTTTATTAGTATGATCTATTTTCGCGAGAATTAGGTATTCGCCAAAAATAGATAGAAAGCCTAGAGGCCTCAAAAGCCATGAGGCCATCCTGTTAATTAGATAGCTTTACTCAACTCAGACCTTTAACATTATTTTCATCTTCTAGTTCATTTTTTTCAGAATTAGAACGCGACTTAATAAAGCTAAGACAAATAAGTGCTATGATAGCGAGCGAACCTGCGAAGTAAAATATTCCTATATATCCCCACAATTGTACGACAATTGCAAAACCCATCCCACTTAATAAAGAACCTAAACGTCCTGAATTCATGAAGAGTGTTGTTGCGTTCCCCGCTTGATTAGGCATTAATTCTTGAAAGTAAATGATGCCAATACTCGCGAGTAAACCAATGAACATCGCATTAAAAATTTGAGCTGATAGCAAAACCCAAGTTGATGAGGCTTGACTCATAGTTAAATAAAACAATAAAGCACAACAAGCTCCTGCAATAAGGATGTACTTTTTAGGGACTTTATTGGCAAAAAAACCGGTCAAAATAATGAAAGGGATCTCTATGCCAGCCACAACTCCCATCATTAACCCAGGTAAACTCTCAGGTAATTTTAATGTTTCAACGATATAGAGTGGCATAGTTATAATGTACATACCGTTAGCAGCAAATAAAAAGGTGCAAGATAGCATCAAGAGCAGAACAGTTAAATTTAATTTAGATTTGGGTTTACTTTCATTGCTCACCGTGCGTTTTCTCACAGCCAATACTTTTATCTTAGGAAGATAGGCCAATATAAGACAGAATGACAACAGCAAGCTGATGGCTGAAAATAGATAAAGTGCGGTGAAGTCATAATGGACAATCATAAAAAAGGCAATAGGCGGGCCTAACACCCAAGCTAAAGAAATGCCTGCACGCATTGTAGACATAAATAAATCCGATGTTTTCCCTCTTTGCATGGTAAATTCTCGAGCCATTGCAAATAGCTGTGCATGAACAATGCCTGCCACGCTCGACAAAAAAATCCCTAATATAAGCAATAACCAATAATTACGGCTAAAGGCAAATAAGGCACATTGCATTACTCCAAAAATACAACCATAAGCAATAAGTCTTTTTCTGTCACCAGCTTTATCTGACAAAACGCCAATAAATTGTCCTATCATCATGCCAACTAACGCGTTGGTGAAAAAAAATGCACCTATCCAAAAAGAAGGGGTTTTCTCACTCTCTTTAATAAAAAAAGGTTGAATACTTGGTAAATTGACGTGTTCTTTCAAAAATGTACTTAGCACAGGGATTTGTAATGCACCTGTGACACCAACAAGAAATGTAGAGAGTAAAAAAGTAATTATAATTGCATTTTCGTTTTTATGGAATTCATTATCCTGAATAGGATCCTTACCTTTAAAACCCCTAAAACTCATGCTACTCTCCCATTAATACTGACTAATAAATCAACTAATCACTCCAAAAACGTTGCAAGTCGAATAGCGCTTGTAGGACTAATCCTAATTGTTTCTTCTTAAAGTCTGAATCTTCTGCTATCTTTTCATTCTTAACAGATGCAGAATCTTGAACACGAATCTCTGATACTTCATCCGTATGATTGTTGAATAATTTGACACTACGAGCATTCAAAATAACACTACCTTCAGGATTCTGAACTATCATATTATCAACGCGGCCATCAACCCAAAATGGATTATGCTGAGTATTAATAAATAGATCTTCACCTTGAGAAAAATCATCAGTCAAATTAGTTACCCTCAAGGCTCTCTTAAGCAAAGTAACAACGATATCTTGATGTGTTGTCACTTTATCAACGGGGATCTCTAAAGAAACTTCAGGCCATTTAACCATCAGAGGAACTTTCAAAGGAGAGTGTTCGTTCTTTTTCCCATCACTTGTCGATTTGGCCGTTATAATTACAACTGTATTGTTATTAAATTCATTAATTTTAGCAAGTAAGGTTTGCCATTTATCAGGAGAATAAAGTGTCTTTTGTGATGAAAGTAACATTGTGACAAAAAATGGCATGGTCTGTTTACTTTGATTTAAATCCGTCATTTTCGCATGAAGTACTTTTTTATCTAGTATCGTTGAGACATCTCTATTTAAAATGTCTACTAATGCTCCTAATGTTTTTATATTTTGGGGTTCATGACCAAATCGAGTAAGACCTTTTTCTGTGCCGAATCCCATATCATAATGAAGTTGAAAATATCCTCTTTGTTCTAATGCTTGACTAAACATTGAAGGGAGTTTGTCTCTTAGAATTGCCTCTTTGTAAATAGGCGAAATCCCATATTCAAGAGCAAATAATGGTTCTTTAAAGCTATAATGATTATTAAAAGAAAAATTCATTTCTTTGAATTTATTCAATCCTGGTAACTTATCAATGGTTTCTTGAGTTAACTCATCAAAAACTACTAACACGATTGAATAGCCTGACGCCTTTTCATCTAAAGCCATAGGAGTTAAGGGGTAATTTACTTTATGCAAAGTCGGATCGCCCTCTTCTACTAATCTCGATTCATAAGATTTTTCGTCAAAAAAACCATATTGAGATAAAAAACTTCTGGCTGTCATGGGATAGGACAATGGATAGTTGGCTTTTTGCATCGTGATAGGTCGATAGAAATTGGCATCTGCCCAAGCAAATACAAAATGGGTTGCCATAAAACAAAAAATAAATAACGTGCTAAGCCATATAACCCAACGTTGTCGTTGTAAGCTACGTAATTTTAACCAACTCCAATTAGCAAAAAGTAATTGAATCAAAAAAATAATAGGCATGAAAGCAAAAAACCTTTGCCACTCATGAGTCGTGACGTTATAACTTGGTTCAATTAATAGTGCCCAGACCAACGAATTTAAATGCAGATTAACACTCAGATAAACTTGCTGATCAACTAACATAACGGTTAAAGCAATGGTTGCAAGACTAATTGCAATGATACGTATTGTTTTAGGATTTCTGAGAATAAAACTGAGTGGAAATATAAATAGCAAATAGCTGATAAAAACGAGGAAACTAAAATGCCCCAGAAGACTCACCATTGCATAGACTCTACCGCCTAGCGTATTAGGCCAGTCCATAATGAAAAGATATCGTGAGGCAAGTATAACAGCAAATAGAATATTAAATAGAGCAAACCAATGCCCCCATGAGACGATTTGATATCTCAGCTCATCATGATTATTTTTTCGTTGTAAATTTTCTTTATGCTTTAAAAAAGATAGTTTCATTCAATTTATATATTCTCAGACTTTGTTATCAATTAACCTACAAATTAATTTAAAATATTTTTAATTCTATTGAGAGTTATTTTATCATGTAATTCAAATCTTAGCGCTTAATTATTAAAAACGATATACAATAGTATGTATTTTAAGGATAGCCTTTATATTCGTGTTCTCCTTGCTAAATTTATTTAAAATAAGGATATACTATGTTACTAAAGCGTATTGTTTATTCAATAGTGGCTTTGTTAGCCATCGTTAGTTTTATTTGGTTAGATTATTATCTACCTTCTCGTGAATTAGTGAAAATTGTAGGTACAGAAGTTAAGCGTGTTGATGGTGATGGTGTAATCACGACCAATAACCCTGCAAATGGTCAAATTAGGGATGTTTATTACATCAGCGCGAACAGGAATTGGCAAAATGAAGATGGAAAGATTCAAGAGAGGGTCTTTCGCAATGAGGATACAGGGTGGGGATTTCCTTTTTACTTTAAGTTTAATTCTGCTGATGTTCAAGCAAGGGCAAAAGCATTTGAACAAAGTCAGGAACTTGCTCTAGTGACTACCTATGGCTGGCGGATGAATATGTTCAGTATGTTTCCCAATATTGTCAGCATCACTCAAGCGACAGCAGATACAAATACCTACTCAATAAGACGCTATTTAGGTATAGGTGCTTGGGCTAGTGCTTTTATATTTATCACAGTATGGTTAAGAAAAAAATTTAAAAAAGCTGAAAAAGAATAACCTACCATGATTTATTGGTTTATTCATATTTTATGAACAAGTAAATAACTATTAGAATAAAGTTACAACATTTTGAATTATGTTAATAGACTGATAGTGTATAAAATTAACAACCAGCACTTTGTGCTGGTTTGAGTACAAAGTGCTTACAACTCAAGTTAGGGTGTTATTTATGCAAAAACCAGACAAAAAACACCTTATTTGCTCAATTAAAAGCCACTTAAACTTTTTTTTTCACTTTTATTAAAAAATGTGTAGACAGGATATGAAAGTATCTGTAGAATTCGCTCCCGTTGGAAGGATGGCCGAGTGGTTTAAGGCAGCGGTCTTGAAAACCGCCGTGTGTAACAGCACCTAGAGTTCGAATCTCTATCCTTCCGCCACTTTTGCCGGCTTAGCTCAGTTGGTAGAGCAACTGACTTGTAATCAGTAGGTCGCCAGTTCGATTCCGGCAGCCGGCACCACACAGCAAAAGTGTATACATTAGTTATCACATGAAGATAAAATATGAGACGCGTAAGCGTCTTTTTTTTTGTTAGCACTTTATTCATTAAACTTTAACAAGTAATAACAAGCAATAACAATTGAATTAAAAAATAATTTTTAATTCTGTGATAACTGAATTATCTTTAACATGTCAATTTTTCCTACTTGTTTAAACCGAAAGCAGATAATTTATGTCCCTAGTACATATTAAAACTTCTTATCCAGAAATTGCAGCCAATAGCGTTTTTTGTGCCGATCTTCTAAAAATTAGCCCAAGTCTTGTCGATGAATTAGAATTTCTTCATAATAAAAATGACCAATTTTTCATCTACACCGCTCATTTTAACGGCCACATCATCGGATTATTATCTTTAACGATAGATCTTAATTCAAATATCAAATCAATACCCCATCTAATTGTTCGAAAAAGCACTCAAAGACGAGGAGTTGGGCTTTACCTTCTGCATCAGTCAATCATTTCATTTGACAACGAATATAGTGCGTTTAAGCCCTATTCCTGGGAAATAAACATTAGTCGCTCAGTAATCGGTGAATTAAATAAAAACAATCTTTCATGCGAAGGATTAAATGCGGCCTATACATACTTAGTTAATGCACTCAAAAATGAATTTAAGTCATTAGATTCTCTAAATATTACGGTAATATCTAAATAAGGCTAGAAATAATAAAAACCATCCCATAATAAAGAAAGCCCCACCTATAGGCGTGATAATACCTAATATTTTAACGCCACTAAGCACTAGACCATATAAACTGCCACAGAAAAAAATAATTCCAAGCGCAAATAGCACGCCTATTAACTGCAAATGACGTTCTATTAACTGAAGTTTATGCTGAATAGTTAGCGAAATTAGCCCGATTAAAAACAGCCCTACGCCATGGAAAAATTGATACAAAACGGCAGTTTCCCAAATATCAAGAGTGCTATCGTCTACAATTGTCCTCAATCCATGGGCACCGAATGCTCCTAAAAGGACAACCAAGCCCATATTAAGTGCAGCTATCATCATCCATCTTAACGCTCGTTTTTGCTTGATAAACATAAAATCCTCTTATTGTACTGGTATAGTTTTTTATATCTTAGCCTAGGTTTATTTTAAACGATTAAATAGTTTCTAATAAGTGAATTCATAGACGTATGAAAAAAAACAAACCGGCATAAAACCTCTTCATCACCCAACTGGTTCCAAGATAGATTTTATCCTTAACTGAGATCGGCTACAAATACGCCTAAAGCACATAACAATCGATCATTTTCAAAAATCATAGGTACAAGACGCCTTTGCCATGGAGGTACACCATAATAGTGCCAAAGTTGTTTGAGGGTTTGCCTATGAATTTTATTGGGTAATTTTATTTTTGTCGTATTAGCTAAGTTAAATTTTACCCTCAATACCTTAGTCTCTAACACATTAAGATACTTTATTAAGGATAAGCTTGCGTTTGGACAAGATTCACTATTTAAACGAATAAAACACACAATCTCATTAAAACTTATAGGTTCTTGCTGCCAGGGCAAAATAATATTGGGATGATCTTTTGAAAGAACTAATTCGTCCTCCTCCCAGTGAGAAAGCGCTTGCTCTGTCAATAAATGGAATGCTTCAACCAGATAGAGTTTATCTTTATATCTTCTGATCTCTAATCGTGTGAGTTTGTCTTTCGCTAAACCTAATTCAACCAGCGCTGTGGAATCTTCTCGGCTAAGGACAACTTCATCCCAAATTCTCCGCAATTGTTCTCGTGAGATGGGCTGTAATGTATATTGCTCACACCATTTTTTAATAATTGCTTGTCTTTTTTCAAAAGACCACTCTTTTAATGGAGAAATCAAGAGTGTTTTGTCAGCAAGAGAACTGACCGAGTATAAGATAGGTGAAAGCAATTCATCTAATAATTTCGCTTCCTGGTGGCATAACTGTGCACTCATTGCAACTGATTGGTTAAATCCAGGCCAACGTTCATCTAACTGAGGAAGGATTTTTAAGCGCAAAAAATTTCTATCAAACCGTGTGTCTTCATTACTTTCATCTTCTATCCAAGTCAGCTTGCGGTCAAGAGCATAGTTTTCAAGTTCACGACGAGTAATATTGAGCAAAGGTCTTAATTGCCATTGCCCTGTATCTAATTGTTGACATGGGGCCATTGAGCTAAGACCCCTTATGCCACTTCCTCTTTTTAGTGCAAGTAAAAAAGTCTCCGCTTGATCATCTAGATGCTGTGCTGTGAGTAATAGTGTATTGTTGCCTAAATGTTTTTTAAATGCTGCATACCTAGCATCTCTTGCTGCAGCTTCAATTCCACTATTTTTAGGATTTACTGTCACTTTTTCCACAATAAACTTTACATCAAGTTCTGCACATAATCGACGGGAATGATCAGCCCAATCATCAGCGTTTTGACTCAAACCATGATGGACGTATAATGCTGTTATCTGTTTAATTAGAGGAAAAGAAATAGCTTCTTTTTGCGGCCTATCTTTTGTCTGTAGCGCTTTAAAATGATGCAATAGATCCAAAAGAACAACCGAGTCTAGCCCACCACTTAATCCTAATAATATAGTGATTTCAAAGTTTTGCCCTTTTTGTTCAGCAGAATGATTCGAGAGATACTTTTGAAAACAGTCAAGTAGATGAGAATAAAAAGGGTGTGTAAAAAATTCATTAGACATGATATGAGTGGCTATAATTTATGAGTTTAAAACACGATCTAAGAGTTATCCTCTTTAGATCGTGTTTTATAGGGATCAGCAGTATCCATATCCCATTAGACGGGCATAACGTCTATCTAACAGCTCTTCGATTGATAAAGAAGAGAGAGCTTCTAAATTTTTTATAAGCTCCGCTCTTAAGTTAACAGCCATTTCAGGGACATTTCTGTGTGCGCCACCTAGGGGTTCTGCTATGATATTATCAATTAACTTGAGTTCTTTAAGGCGTTGTGCAGTAATGCCCATAGCATCAGCAGCAATAGGTGCTTTATCTGCACTTTTCCATAAAATAGACGCACAACCTTCAGGGCTTATCACCGAATAGGTACTGTACTGAAGCATATTCACTGTATCACCTACACCAATAGCAAGAGCACCGCCAGAACCACCTTCGCCAATGACAGTACAAATAACCGGCACTTTTAAGCCTGCCATTTCACGTAAATTTCTTGCTATAGCCTCAGATTGACCTCGCTCTTCTGCACCTACTCCTGGATAAGCACCTGGAGTATCGATGAATGTAATGATTGGCATTTTGAAACGTTCAGCCATTTCCATTAATCTAAGAGCTTTACGATACCCTTCTGGAGCAGGCATTCCAAAATTACGCCTGATTTTTTCTTTAATTTCGCGTCCTTTTTGATGACCTATGATCATCACCGGTTTATCATCAAGACGTGCGATACCACCTACAATCGCTTTATCATCCGCATACGCTCTGTCACCAGCTAATTCATCAAAATCAGAAAATATTTGGCTTATATAATCTAACGTATAGGGTCTATTCGGATGACGTGCGAGCTGAGCAATTTGCCATGCACCTAAATCAGAAAAAATCTTACGCGTCAAGTCGTTACTTTTTTCACGCAAACGTTTTACATCCTCTTGCACATCGATATGAGAGGTTTTCGGATCCATTGAACTTAAAGAGTCAATTTTTGCCTCAAGTTCTGCAATAGGTTGTTCAAAATCTAAAAAATTCATTGACGCAGCGGCCATAGTCTATCTACCTAAAATGATGTTTAAAATATTAGTTATATATATAGATGTATCGCTATTATATAGATTGAAGTTAAAATCTATCGAAACAAAACCAGCAAATACATCCAAAAAATTGGTAATAAATAAGTCTTATCGAGAGGTTCTTATAGAACGCGTTAAATGTATCACAGCACGATTTTACTCATTAGTATTGAGAATTCTATTCATAAGGCGATTATTATACCATAACGCAAAATAGACGCTATTTCCATTTAATTTAGAATTAAATTTATTGATCCCACACTCAATTTTACACAAAAAAAGGCAATATGGATATGATTTAATGCACCAAAGAATCCTGCTAGTCAATTTATAATGCACTTTTACTTATTTTCTTCTCCAAGTTGTACCTAAAGGTCCATCTTCTAATTCAATTCCCATTTCAATAAGCATGTCTCTTGCTTTGTCAGCGGCAGCCCAGTCTTTAGTTTCTCTTGCCAACTTTCTTTGTGCAATAAGTGACTCAATTAAAGATATTTCACTGTTGGGTTTTGCTGGGTCATTTGATTTGAATGCCCCTGTTTTTTGCTGTAAAAACTGCTGTACTGGCAGGTTTAAAACACCGATGATCTGACCTAGTTCACGAAGAACTGCGGCCAGATCATCAGCAGAATTTCCTTCCTGATCATTGGTGTTATCTGCTTTAAGACGGTTAATTTCTCGGGCTAAGTCAAATAATACTGCATAAGCCTCTGGGGTATTAAAATCATCATTCATGGCAGATTTGAAACGTTCAATATACGTTTTTCCACCACACGGCTTAACATTTTCGTCTGTACCTTTTAATGCCATATAAAGCCTTTCTAAAGCACTTCTAGCTTGAGATAAATTATCATGACTGAAATTGAGTTGACTACGATAATGTCCTGATAATAAAAAGTATCTGACTGTTTCACCATCATATTGGCTTAATACTTCTTCAATAGTAAAAAAATTATCGAGAGACTTAGACATTTTTTCACTGTCAATCATGAGCATTCCAGAATGCATCCAATAATTAACATAAGGGCCATCGTGAGCACAGCGTGACTGTGCTATTTCATTTTCATGATGAGGGAACATTAAATCAGAACCGCCTCCATGAATATCAAAATGCGTACCTAATTGTTTTGCATTCATCGCTGAACATTCTATATGCCAACCAGGCCTGCCCTCTCCCCAAGGAGATGCCCATGCGGGTTCACCTGGTTTCGCACTTTTCCATAGCACAAAGTCCATGGGATTTCGTTTTGTTTCTTCTATGCCGACTCTTGCACCTGCTAATAGATTTTCTAGGTTTTGTCTAGAAAGCTGACCGTATTGTTCAAAACTTTCAACCGAGAACAGCACATCACCAGAACTGGCTATGTAAGCGTGTCCTCTATCAATCAATTTCTGGGTAATTTCAATTATCTCTTGAATATGTTCTGTCGCACGAGGTTCTTCATCAGCGGGTAAGATATTTAGCGAGCTAAAATCCTCATGCATTTTTTTGACCATTCGTGCGACTAGTGCTTGCCATGGTTCATTATTTGCATTTGCTCTATTAATTATTTTATCATCAATGTCAGTGATATTACGTACATATTTTACTTGATATCCCAAATATCTTAGATAACGCACAACAGTATCAAATGTTGAAAAAGTGCGTCCATGACCAATATGACAAGCATCATAGACAGTGACCCCACAAACATAAATATCTACTTTTCCAGGAGTAATTGGAACAAACGCTTTTTTTTCACGTGTTAACGTATTAAATATGTGCAGTTGTGACATGTTGGCGACCTATTTTTGCATTTTAATTGTGAGAGTAAGATGATTGTTATAATAAATAAAAACAAAATATACCATAAAAGCATGTAAATCAAAAAACTCTCTCGTAAAAAGAATTTTAAAGATTAACGGATTTACAAATAAATGCTAAACTAATGGAATATTTTTTTATTGTCCTAATTACTCCAAGGAAAACTAATATGATTACATTACATACCAATTTAGGTGATATAAAGATTCAAACGCATGAAGATAAAGCTCCGATTACTGTTAAAAACTTCTTAAAATATTGTGAAGAAGGCTTTTATGATAACACTATTTTCCATCGTGTTATAAAAGGGTTTATGATTCAAGGTGGTGGCTTTACTGAAGATATGGATCAAAAAACCACAAAACCTTCTATTAAAAATGAGTCGAATAATGGGCTCAAAAATACTAAAGGAACGCTTGCGATGGCAAGAACAAATGATCCTGACTCAGCCACATCGCAATTTTTTATTAATTTAGTTGATAATAGTTATTTAGATTACGTTTCAGACAGATCACCTGGTTACTGCGTTTTTGCAGAAGTCATCGAAGGAATGGATGTGGTTGAGAAAATTAAAGACGTTAAAACTTCAAGGCATGGCATACATCAAGACGTTCCTGTTGAAGCCGTTGTCATTACCCATGTGACTATCACTGAATAGGCTTATTTAATAGGCATTTAATGTGCGTAAATCTCTTTTTATCATTGCAGACATCCATTTAATGGAATCAAATGCCAACATAACTGAGGGTTTTTTACTTTTTTTAGCAAAAGTAAAAAAAGAAGGCTCAGCTTTGTATATTCTTGGGGATTTATTTGATGCTTGGCTAGGTGATGACATGCTGAGTGATTATCAAAAAGAAATTGCTGAGCAACTTTTAGAATTAAGTCAAATCATTCCTTGTTATTTTATCGCAGGTAATCGTGATTTTTTATTGGGCGAAGACTTCGCAAAAAAAGCAGGTTTCAAACGCATAAAAAAAGAGAGTATCTTGCTCGCCTATAATCATAAGAAATATGTTTTGATGCATGGAGATACCCTCTGTACCGATGATATTCCATATCAAAAGTATAGAAAATGTGTCAATAATCCTCTGGTTCAATTATTCTATAGGCATTTGCCTAAATACGTTAAATATCGACTTGCTAAACATTTAAGAGAACGAAGCAAAGCAACGAATCAGAAAAAATCTCAAGCCATTATGGATGTTAATCAACAAGCCGTTGAACTGCTTGCAGAAAAAGACAAAATAGATTATCTAATACATGGGCATACCCATAGACCAAATTTGCATAAAATTTCACTTCCAACTAATCATTTAGCCTATCGGATGGTCTTAGGTGATTGGGAGCAAAAAGGATGGTATATCCAAATTGATGAAATTCCACAATTAATACAATTTACTTGGGGGAATAAAACTATAACCCCGTTAAAAGTTCTTAGTGAAGCCACTCTATTTCCTGACTTCATCAAAAGAGAATAACAATAGCATATAATTACTTTAACGAGACTTCATTTAATGGGTATAATAAGCAAAATATATTTTCCGCTGACCATTAACACATAAGGATGCCAAATGTCTTCAAATTTTTCTGCCAAAATTGCCATCGTCATGGGTTCAAAAAGTGACTGGGCAACGATGAAACATGCTGCTGATCTGTTAGATGAGCTTAACCTTAGTTACCATGTAGAAATAGTTTCCGCGCATAGAACACCAGATAAACTGTTTTCTTTTGCTTCAACTGCCAAAGAAACAGGGTTTGAAGTGATTATTGCTGGAGCAGGAGGCGCCGCTCACCTGCCAGGTATGATCGCAGCAAAAACACTTATCCCAGTGTTAGGTGTGCCTGTTCAAAGTGCGGCACTGAGCGGTATAGATAGCTTATATTCAATTGTACAAATGCCTAAAGGGGTTCCTGTAGGCACTTTAGCCATAGGTAAAGCAGGTGCTGCAAATGCCGCACTTCTTGCAGCACAAATTCTAGCAACTAATGATAATGATTTATTCAAAAGATTACATCAATGGCGTGAGCAACAAACTGAAATGGTACTTAATCATCCTGATCCTAGAGAGGAGTAATTCATGGTAAGTTCATCTCTTTTTACTCAAAATCAACCTATCCAAAATGTTTACGTGCTAGGTGATGGCCAACTCGCAAGAATGCTAAGGCAAGCTGCAGAGCCTTTAGGTGTTAAAGTTAAAGCCATCGGTTTAGAGTCTAAACTTTCAATTGATTCATTAAAACAAGAGTTAACTCAACCCACCTCAATTACAGCAGAAATAGAGAGATGGCCTGCGACACCTATTACTGATTTTTTATCTTCACAACCCTGTTTCGTTAATCAAACCGTTTTTGCCCAATTAGCAGATCGCTATACCCAAAAAAAATTAATTGATCGATTAAATCTGAATACCGCACCATGGCAGTTACTCCCTGAAGAAGACAAATGGCAAGATTTATTTAACAATTTAGATAAAAACATTGTCATCAAAACAAGGACCGGTGGGTACGATGGACGTGGTCAATGGCGAGTCAATAAAGACAACATCAACGAGTCACTTCCTAAAGAACTTGTTGGTGAAGCAATTGCTGAAGCGATGATCCCTTTTAACTATGAAATTTCACTAGTTGGCGCCAGAAATTATGAGGGTGAAAAAGTTTTTTACCCTATAACTCATAATTACCATCAAGAGGGTATTTTAAGAGCCAGCGTGGCATTTTCGGTTAACTCAGAGCACCAAGAGACTAAGATAGCATCTGAACATCCTTATAAAAAGAATCTTTTAAAACTGCAAGAGATGGCAGAAAACATGTTAGGTTCTTTATTAGATGACTTACAATATGTTGGTGTTCTCGCTATGGAATGTTTTGTAGTTAATTCTGATGACGGTCCTAGGCTGCTTATCAATGAGTTAGCACCTCGAGTACATAATAGTGGACACTGGACACAAAATGGTGCGTCAATTAGCCAGTTCGAACTACACATAAGAGCGATTTGTGGTTTACCTTTACTAAAACCAATTATTTACAATACATCTGTCATGATAAATATTATTGGAACCCCGATTAACTATGCCTGGCTTAATCACAGTCTTATTAATTTGCATTGGTATGATAAAGAGCCAAGGATTGGAAGAAAATTGGGTCACTTAAATATATCGTCCACAGATAAATGTTTAATAAATGAAGCATTAGATGCTTTATTCTTAAACTTGCCTGATGAGTATAGTGATTCTATAGAATGGGTCAAAAATACCTTGTAACTTTTTTATAAAATGTGCTTTCAATAATGATTGGGGCACATCCCTTTACTTTTATACGTTCTCAAACTTTAGTTCTGCTAAATAAAAAAGTCTTTTCGCATTCATTATAAAAAGTACACAAAAAGCAGTCCGATTTTATGATCTCTTTGTATATGGATTGATTTTTGCAAAGAGAAATCTGAAATTCAGTCTCTATTCGTCAATTCAAACATCTGTTTTTGAAGAGATAATTCAAAGATGAGCGCTATATATAATTGAAGTGTTTTCTATTTTTTATTTTCTGGCTATAAATTTGTTTACGATCACTGAAATTCCTTTAAAATTTGATTTTGGCAGTTTAGAGACTCCTTTAAGAATTTACTTACGGCGCATTCTCATCAGCTTTATGATAAAGAACTACCTAAAACTCCGTTCTATAGAACTAGAGTTTTAGGTAAATGCTAAATAATTACAAATCCATTGCTAATTCATTATTAAATAATCCACTGGCTAAGGATTGTAATGGGATAGATGAATATAAAGAAACCCCATCAGATAATATTTTAACTTCATCATTGATTGCAATATTAACTAATTCATCCTTATTTATCTCTAACTCGGAACCATCTACTAATAAATCGTCTTGGTTCAATTGATAAAAGTCAAATTCATCACCAGAGTCTAACTTCAGATGATCCCCTGTATTCATCTGAATATTGTTGTGTATTGAAGCAAAAACATGATCCACATCAGCATTTTTCTCATTATTTTCAACAACAAGTGACAAAACCTCATCAATCATATTATCAAAAGATGTTATCGTCTGGCCTGTTGACTCTACAGTAAGAGTAAATTGAGATTGATTTGTAGAATCATAGGGTAAATACATTGATATGTCATTTTCTAAACTAGATTTTATCAATAAATCATACGTCGCATCTTGTAATGCTTGCATCTCTAGTGACCAATTTCCCTCTTCATCTATCACTGTTTGCCCATAGATTATTCTGCTATCTTTACTGGTCACAGTGACTGTAGCATTTGGGGTTCCAACCCCAATTAACTTAGGCGTATTATCATTTGTTATCCCTTGATTCAATACTGGGATCACTGATCCTGTTCCTTCTTTTTCACTGTAAAGTACTTTCGCCTCTACAATATTATCCACTGCATGAAATGTATTACCGGACATAATATCTTCGCTGCCATTACCTCGCATTTTAACAATGGTACTTATTTCATGAACACCGGCTAAGAGGCCTTTCGGTAAATTCAGCGTCCAACTTCCATTAACTACAGATGCTTTTCCTAAAAGTGCACCATTATCAAAAATCTCTACTATTAATGCATCACGTGGAGCATTCCCAGCAATTTTAGTCGCAAATTTCTTACCTTCAACTAAACCCCCTGTGAAAAGATGATCTTTACCATTAATGTTTTGGATAATATATGGATAGCCATAAGGCTGCTGTATCCCTGTTTCGACTTCAACGACGTAAGGCCTACTAGGTTGGGATTCATTACCTGCTTTATCCAGCATTGTCACAGTTAAATCATATGTTCCTGCGGGTAAAATGACTTCTTGCACTTGCCATTTGCCACTATTGTCTGCAACCACTTCAGCGATTAAGCTATGGTATCCCCTCACATTCCCATAAATCAGCACTGTAGCGCCTTTTTCTGCTTTGCTGCCCCTAATTTCCAATCGATTATCTATTGTACTACCACCATTTTTCACTATCCCTGATGGCAACCCAAGATTTTCAATCACGCTATCTATTTTCGGAGTTGGGGGTATCTTCGTATCTACTGTGAAGGTAAATTGGGATTGATTACTTGGTATATAAGGCAAACTGATTGAGTTCTCATTTTGTAAACTAGATTTTATCAATAAATCATGCGTAGCATCTTTTAATGCAGGCATCTGTAGTGACCAATTTCCCTCTTCATCTATCACTGTTTGCCCATAGATTATTCTGCCATCTTTACTGGTCACAGTGACTGTCGCATTTGGGGTTCCAACCCCAATTAATTTAGGCGTATTATCATTTGTTATCCCTTGATTCAATACTGGGATCACTGATCCTGTCACCCCTTTTTCACTGTAAAGTACTTTCGCCTCTACAATATTATCAACTGCATGAAATGTATTACCGGACATAATATCTTCGCTGCCATTACCTCGCATTTTAACAATGGTACTTATTTCATGAACACCTGCTAAGAGGCCTTTCGGTAAATTCAGCGTCCAACTTCCATTAACTACAGATGCTTTTCCTAAAAGTGCACCATTATCAAAAATCTCTACTATTAATGCATCACGTGGAGCATTCCCAGCAATTTTAGTCGCAAATTTCTTACCTTCAACTAACCCCCCTGTGAAAAGATGATCTTTACCATTAATGTTTTGGATAATATATGGATAGCCATAAGGCTGCTGTATCCCTGTTTCGACTTCAACGACGTAAGGCTTACTAGGTTGGGATTCATTACCTGCTTTATCCAGCATTGTCACAGTTAAATCATATGTTCCTGCGGGTAAAATGACTTCTTGCACTTGCCATTTGCCACTATTGTCTGCAACCACTTCAGCGATTAAGCTATGATATCCCCTCACACTCCCATAAATCAGCACTGTAGCGCCTTTTTCTGCTTTGCTGCCCCTAATTTCCAATCGATTATCTATTGTACTACCACCATTTTTCACTATCCCTGATGGCAACCCAAGATTTTCAATCACGCTATCTATTTTCGGAGTTGGGGGTATTTTCGTATCTACTGTAAAGGTAAATTGGGATTGATTACTTGGTATATAAGGCAAACCGATTGAGTTCTCATTTTGTAAACTAGATTTTATCAATAAATCATGCGTAGCATCTTTTAATGCAGGCATCTCTAGTGACCAATTTCCCTCTTCATCTATCACTGTTTGCCCATAGATTATTCTGCCATCTTTACTGGTCACAGTGACTGTCGCATTTGGGGTTCCAACCCCAATTAACTTAGGCGTATTATCATTTGTTATCCCTTGATTCAATACTGGGATCACTGATCCTGTCCCTTCTTTTTCACTGTAAAGTACTTTCGCCTCTACAATATTATCCACTGCATGAAATATATTACTGGACATAATATCTTCGCTGCCATTACCTCGCATTTTAACAATGGTACTTATTTCATGAACACCTGCTAAGAGGCCTTTCGGTAAATTCAGCGTCCAGCTTCCATTTATTACAGATGCTTTTCCTAAAAGTGCACCATTATCAAAAATCTCTACTATTAATGCATCACGTGGAGCATTCCCAGCAATTTTAGTCGCAAATTTCTTACCTTCAACTAAACCCCCTGTGAAAAGATGATCTTTACCATTAATGTTTTGGATAATATATGGATAGCCATAAGGCTGCTGTATCCCTGTTTCGACTTCAACGACGTAAGGCTTACTAGGTTGGGATTCATTACCTGCTTTATCCAGCATTGTCACAGTTAAATCATATGTTCCTACGGGTAAAATGACTTCTTGCACTTGCCATTTGCCACTATTGTCTGCAACCACTTCAGCGATTAAGCTATGATATCCCCTCACATTCCCATAAATCAGCACTGTAGCGCCTTTTTCTGCTTTGCTGCCCCTAATTTCCAATCGATTATCTATTGTACTGCCGCCATTTTTCACTATCCCTGATGGCAACCCAAGATTTTCAATCACGCTATCTATCGTAGGAGTTGATGGTATTTTTGTATCTACTGTGAGGGTAAATTTGATTTGATGTGTTGAATCATTAAATAATTTTGAAGTTATTAATAAATCATACGTCGAATCTTTTAATGCTGGCATCTCTAGTGACCAATTCCCATGACTATCAATGAGTGTTTGTCCATACGTTATCCTGCCATCTTTACTAGTTACTGTCACTGTGTCATTTGGGGCCCCGACTCCAATTAATTTAGGGGTATTGCCATTTGTTATCCCTTGATTAAATATTTGAAGAATTTTATCACTATTATTATTTACCATATCAATCGCATTAAGATTTCTTAAGCTCATATAATTTTCCTATAATTTAAAACAACAATTTTACTTTGTGAAAAAAGATAATTATTCAATCTAAGCCTAATTAATGTTAAATACGCATTGTAATCAATGCTATATACATTAATAATTTTATTGCATAGACGAAATTAATCTAAAAAATTAACCCAAACATATTTTTACTTACAAAATGTAATTTAATCACACAAGATGTCAATTTAAAAGCACTTTTGCCATAAAATTCGATTATAGACGCTTCAAAATAATATTTCGGTTTTTACATGTAAAACTAGTGAATTACAGCGGTGAATTAATTGAGATAGGAAAATTTTGTGAATTAACAAGGAAATTATTTAAACCAATTTTTTAGAGTGCCATTTAATGCATAACATAGATACTATTCAATAAACTAGAAGGCCTCTAATTAATGAAAAAACCTCATTTATGATTTAATCAACCATAAATGAGGTTTTTTATTCAAACATAATGGACTATGTCAATTTACAATGCTAGCGTGACTATTGGCTTCTGGTTTTACCTGTTTGGTAAATAATACACGCTGCATTTGTTAGCTGCTCAGGATTAGTGGATACAAACCAATCTCCAAACGCATTATTTCCTGTGTAAATCGGTTGTTTGGTTGTAGCATGCTTACTTTTCGTCCAAAGATAGTTTCCTGATTTTTGGAAAGCATTTGGAGAAAGTAATTTACCTGTCAAAGGATCAGCTAATTTATAATTATCCAGATTACCCCATTGGCTAAAGTAGTCACCACTAGGGAAGTTATAAACAGTATTATATCCTTCAGCAGAATTATTAGCACCTAAGCTTTGTAAGTCATTTTCAGGATCGACAGGGACAGTCGTCATATCTAGTCGATTCGGTAATTGAGCTTGCTCATACCCTTCACGTTTAAAATTAGCACATAGATTTTGCGCCTGAGTGAAAGTATACCCTCTAGCTCCGCCACTTAACTCTTGATAGTTCAATAACCATTTGTTAATTGAGAAGGTATGGGTTCTTCTTTGAGCACCGCTAATTGCCGTAACTTTTAATATATGACCTTTCGGTGGCTTCGCTAATAATACAACTAATCCATCAGATGTCACAGAGACATACTTATTAAATGAAGGGAAGTTAGGTTTAGCGATTTGCCCACCTTCAACCTGCCAAGTCCAGTTACGGTTATTAGTAATATTATTACTATTAAAGCGATCCGAGCCTGGCTCATCTTCGGCAAACAAGTTAAAGGCAGCTCCGTTAAAACCAACACTTGGGAATCCTTTACCTAATTCATATTTAGTAGGAAATCCTATTTGTGTTTTGGGATAACTATTATTCGTTAACTTAATTCCGGCCATGAGAGCCTCCTTATAAGGAGGTTGTTCGGGCACAAAACCATTTGAGTAAACAACACAAGACGTATTGAGTAATTGATTAGAGTTAGGTGTAGAGAACCAGTCACCATACGCACCATTACTCGTATAAATCGGCTTGCCTGTTTTTTCATGGTGGCTACGAGTCCACTGATAATAACCACTTCTTGGGAATGCATTCATAGAAAGATGCTTACCTGTTTCAGGACTTGCTGCACGGTAATTATCTAGTCTGCCCCACTGGCTATAAAAGTCGGTGCTAGGATAAGTATAAATGGTACTAAATCCTTCAGCTGAACCACCTGCCCCTTTACTCTGCAAGTCATTTTCAGGATCGGCTGGTACTGAGGTTAAATCCAAGACGCTTGGTAAAAAGGCTTGTCCTAACCCCTCCTTTTTATAATTATGACATAGATTTTTTGCATCAAGTAAATTATAGGTTTTTGCTCCACCGCTTAATTCCTGGTAGTTTAACATCCATTTATCAATAGTAAATGTATGTTTTTTTAACTGTATGCTATTAAGTGCGGTCACTTCTATCACATAATCCTTAGGAGGTTTAGCAAACAATATCACTTGTCCCTCATATGAGACTGAAGCATAGGCATTTTTCGATGGCTGAGTACTGGTTGCAAATTCCCCTCCGTTAATTTTCCAGCTCCACTGACGATTATTGCTTAAGTTATTACTGTTAAAATAAGACATACCCGGTTTATCTTCAGCAAATAGGTTAAAAGTCGCCCCATTGAATCCTACATTAGGAAAACCTTTACCATGCTCATGCTCTGGATTAAAACCGATTTGAGTCTTAGGATATCCATTATAAGTCAGTTTAATACCCGCCATATGATCTTTCATCAACTCGGGTGTTGATGGCACACGCTCATCAAGATAGACGATACAAGCCGCATTAAGCTTCTGATTAGAGTTAGGATTAGCAAACCAGTCGCCGTAAATACTATTACCCGTGTGGATCCCTTGACCTATTCTTGGGTGGCTATCTCTTGACCATTGATAACTTCCTGATCTGACAAATGACGTTATTCCAGTCAGTTTACCAGTATTTACATCTGCTATCCTATAGTCATCTAATCTCCCCCATTGACTATAAAGATCGGAGCTTGGGAATTTATATACCTGAGCATAACCTTGAGATGAACCAGCACCTTTACTTCTTAAATCATTAGCAGGATCAACTGGAATGGCTGTTAAATCAGCTAAACTTGGTAAATAAGCCTGCTTAATGTCATCTCGTTTAAAATCATGACACATTTTTTGTGCTTCGAGCAAAGTAAACGTTCTCGCTCCCCCACCATTATTCAATTCTCTAAAACTTATCACCCACTTATCTAAAGTGAAAGAGTGAGTTTTTCGATGTTGACCATTCACAGCAGTTATCTTGATAACTTTATTTCTAGGTGGTTTTTTTAACAAAATAACTTGGCCTTGATAAGAAACGGAAACATATTCATTTTTGGACGGTTGAGTATTAGTTGCTATCTCCCCCCCATCTACTTTCCAACTCCATTGACGGTTTCTACTGATATTGTTACTGTTAAAATAAGACGTACCAGGCTTATCTTCAGCAAATAAATTAAATATTGCGCCATTAAATCCTATGGTTGGAAAACCCTCGCCATATTTATGCTCGGTTGGGATCCCTACATTACGATTTGTATACACGTTATTTGTTAATTTAATCCCAGCCATTGGTCCTTCTATATAATCCGGCTCCTCTGGCATGAAATTATCAGAATAGATTATACAGGCAGCATTTAACATCATATTAGAATTTGGTGTAGCAAGCCAATCACCATAACCAACATTCCCAGCATACATTGCCTGCCCTGTTCTTTGATGAGTATCTCTTGTCCACATATATCGACCACTATTTCTAAATGACCTTGTAGTTGTGATACCTCCCGAGACTAAGTTCGGTGTTCTATAGTAAATTAGATTCCCCCATTGACTATAGAAATCATTACTTGGGAAGTTATAAATAGTTTTTCTTCCTTCACTGGAGCCATTTGCACCTTTACTGCGTAAATCATTTCTAGGATCGACTGTAACAGAAGTTAAATCTTCTATTGTAGGTAACACTGCATTCGCGACATCTTCTCGTCTAAAATCACGACAAAGTGCCTCTGCATTTAAGAAATTATATGTTTTTATTCCTTTACTTAATTCATCAAACGTAAGCAACCATTTATTAATGGTAAAAGAGTGATTTCTTACAATCGTTGGATCAGCTTTGTTAGTTGCAGTTATTCTAACGACACTATTTCTAGGTGGTATTTTTAATAATGTCACCATCCCTGTTTCGTCAACAGAAGCAGATTTTTCATTCTGAACGACTTTCCAAGTCCAATTTTGTCTATTAGTTGTTATATTAAAGTTTTCCGCAAATAATCGGAAATTAGCTCCAGCAAACCCTGTGGTAGGGTACCCTCTACCATATTGAGGTATAATGGGAAACGACCCACCGTAATTATATTGAACTAATCGAATACCAAACATATCATTTTCTTCACCATACAAATTAGTATCTTTTTCAGCCCAATTTCCTTTCAATCCAAAACCGTCAAACGCTTCAATACGTAATTTAATAACATTTCCAACAATTCCTTCTTGATTATCAACGTCCAGACGAAGTGAATTTCTTTCTATATCTATGGGTCCTGAATCTGGTGCAGGAACAGGATTATCATAATCAGGAATGTTAGTAGGATCAGTGACAATATATCCTTCTTTTAAAACAACCTCTTCAGCCCCTTCTTCTTCCTGATTAATAGTGTAGGACCATTTATAATAGGATGCGTCATAAGATTTAGTACTGTTACTTGGTGTGTAGCGATACGTTGCAAAAATAGGCTCACCAATTAAAGGCCAATCGGTTAGTTTGATATTGGAAACTTGAGGTCTTACTAACGGCTCAATTTTTTCTTCAAATTCATCCAATTTATGGGTTTTAATATTTCCAGCAATTGGAATAGCATCTTGCTCAGAACGCCTAAGTGGCAAAATAGAAAACTCAGCCACATGACCGATATCATCGAGACTTAGCACCAGTGTTTTACTTTGTGTTAATGTGACTAATTCACTTAAGGCTGCCTTATTTTCTTCTAAAGTGAGTGTTTCATCATATTGATTAGCAACATATCGCGACTCTTCACTGTCACCCCATACGTACACTGAATGATCATAAATATCAGAGATTAATGATGGAAACGTATCAGGAAAAGGATAAAAATCGTAGGTTATTTCTAACGTCTGACCTGGTGAGTATATACCGGAAATAGAAATATTATCTATGCGTGGTCGTTCTGGATTTGGTTGTACTTTTCCTCCTCCTGTACCTTGCTTAATGGTATTTTTTTCACCTTGCACCGTAGCTAGACTATTTGGATTATTTAACACAATTCCAGGATTAGAGGGCGGTAACTGCTCATAAAAATAGTTCAAGTCCCAAATCTTAATTGGCTTACCATCTCGGGGTTGGCCTATCTCAGATTTTGGAGTGTAAGTCACACCTATGTATTTACCTAATGCTGCCTCAGGAATTTTCACTGCAGTAGTAAATTTACCACTCAGTGGAATTTCATTTGGAATTTCATTATTGGTATTAAATGAAGTGCTCTCAGTACTTGCTGTTGAATTGGCCGGAATTATCGCCTCTGGGTACCTTTTATTAATACTGATGGCAACATTTTCTATTTCTTCCCAGCTTTTAATTAAAGAAATATCTGGGGTATCAATAATAAACCATTCAACTATATGATCTGTCGATGTAGAGCAAGCATCTTCATCAAAATCATCATATGAAAAAAATTTTTCCCATTGAGTATTTACCTTAGAAGAGGAAGTATTTTGTTCAACATTTTTCGTAATTTGCCCACATGAGTTATCATAAAAACCTATAATGGAACCTACCGTAGGTATTCTTCGGCCATGTTCATCAAAAGCTCCCCTATTTCCCTCTTCTGGTGAACGGTACATCAAAGTCCCAATTGATTTCATATAAGGATAAAATCCTAATATTTCTGAGTCATTTGTTGATTTACTGAGTGTATCAGCAAAAACTCCTCTAGAAAAAATCAAGGTGATTAAAATCATTAATATATATCTAAGTGAAAAATGATTAGTTGACATTTATTTACTTCCCATCGTCTATAAACAATCCATGTACAAGAAAAAATACCTTCAAGATTAGGTAAATAATGAAACATTTTCATATCAGGTTAGCATTTCATTCAATTCCATTGAGTTAGCTTGGTAAAACCTACTTAGTCAGCCGAGTTAATCGCAATTTCTTCATCTTTACAAAAAAGCCTGTTCCCTGATGCGTAAAATCAAATGACAGGTAACAGGCTTTTAAAAAATACCTAAGAAAATCTCTTTAGTACTATTTATTTTTATTAGTGAAAAATAAATAAAGCCTAGGCATATTTTCAAATAAACTTAACCTACATTATCTATTCAGTTTCTATAGTGACTTTTAGTCCCCATCCTTGTTCTGAATAATTTGGCGGTGTTATTTGTAATGGATCTTTTGCGTCAGCGTTAATTTTTTGCGTTCTAAATTCATACACTTTAGCACCACCTGGGCCTACTAAGTCACTATCATTATTAACGCTTTCAGTATCTTCAACTGTGTAACTTGCGATAATAGTTTCAGAATCTGTCGGATCTACAATGTTCCATTTTATGGTATTGAGTTCTTCTTCTGTCGGATCTCTATAAGAAACACCATCAGATGACTTGATTCTAATTACTGCATAGTAGGTAGTATCAACAGTTAAAGGATCTCCAGATTTAACTACTGTGTTTGTTCTAGCATTAAAGATATTGATAAAACCTTCAGGCGCACTGATTGAACCACCGCCCCCGGTAGGATTATCTCCACCATCTGGCTTTCCTTCTTCAGTACAGCTAGGATCGGTCGAACCTATCAAACATTCACCTGGATCGACTACTTCTTTTTGCGTCCAGATTTTACTCAAATCCCATGCCTTAACTGGTGTACCTTTATTTGGATACCCGTTTTCAGAGGTCGGTGTCGCGATAAAACCAAGTCTTTTACCTGATGCAGACTCAGGAACAATAAGAGAATGACTGTTTTTGTTACCAGCCACAAAATCAGTTTCAATTTTGACAGCAACTAAATCATCCCAACTTGCAACATTTTGTTCATCCCCAATTTGATCTGGGAATTTAAATCCATCCTTGGGCTCTATGACAAACCAATCGACTAGAAATTCCTCTTTACCGGTAACTGTATTGCCATTAGGTAATGTAAACTGGCTACCTAGTTTTGCAACAAGATCGCCATCTTTATCTACGAAACGAAATAAATTACTTTCTGCATAAGAAGGGATTTCAATGATTGCCCCTACCTGTGGTAGGATGTATCCAGGTTTACTCGGATCTGCTTTTCCCCCTGTCACAATATTAGATCCGATAGCCGCCATGTATGGTCTATACCCTTGAATCTTACTATCAACAAGAGGAGAAGAAGAAATGGTCGCTGCGAAACCAGTAGAAGTAAGCGCAGAGGTTAATGCGATGGCAACTAAAGTCCTTTTTATCATTATTTTCATCACTAATTCCTTTTTGGTGTCATGAAATTACAACCTAATACGTTTAAAAGACAGTGCTTTTTGGTAACACATAATGCTTATTAAACACACCTAAATTAGATATCCTTTTATCTAATTTAGGTGAAAAATAAACTCAGTCTAGCTTATTGACCTGGCAATACTAAATTAACCCTTAAGTTTAGCCCCTGATCAGAGAAGTTTGGACCTTGTGTTTTTAATGCATCAATAGTACCTTCATTGTTCACCTGCGTTTTAAATACGGTATTGTCTTGGTTCACAAATCGTGCTTGGACTGATGCATCCGGTTGATAAGTTGCCTCGTCAGGATTAAAGTCTTTTAATGCTTCTTCATCCGAAGGCACATTCATGTAACCTTTTGCAGTCATGTATTCCGCACGTTTGTTATGTCCATTACTGTCGGTATAGTAGAGATTCCAAGTAATGTATTGTTTATATTCGTCTGTTTTGTCTTCATATGAATTTGATTCTTCATTAAGTACAAGTACTCTGGCACCATATTCACGATTAACAAAAACTTTCTGACCACCAAGATTTTCTTGAGTCTTAACATCAAAGATTTGAACTAGGTATTGCTTACCTGGTACGACAGGTTTATCTTCAATAGCGGGGTTAGACTCTTCAGGTTTATCTACTGGTGGTAAATCTGGGATAGGATTACCCTCTTCATCCACAGGGTAGTCTTGCCCCCCTAAATAAGCAATATTGGGTACATCTAAATAAGTTCCCTCTAAAGGAAGACCTATTTGTGTATAAGGCTTGATACGGAAACCAATTTGTTTACCTATTGCATCTGGACCAACTACATAAGATTGACCTAAGTCATTTGGATTGCCAGAAACACCATCTTTAACACCCAATTTCTTGGCTGAAGCATCAATTTTTGTTGCACCTTCGTCAAGTAAATACCACTCAAAGTTAAGAACGATATTTTTCTTATCTTCAGTATCTTTATCTAAATCGTATACCTCGTAAAATTTAGAATAAGCTTCTTCTTTAAGGTGTGTAGGAACACGAACAATATCCCCAACACGAATTGTAACTGAAGGTTTATCCGTTCCACCTTCATATGGTTTCGTTGGGTCTTCTTGTAAATACAACTGCGCACCCACACTTTTAATAATAGGTGGAAAACCTTCAATAGGTTGAGTATATGTGGACTTAAATACTTGTGCAGCAAAAACTGGAGAAGCCATGAAGCTTGTAAATACAGCTAAAGCTACGGCAGTTTTCTTAAAATAATTCCTTTTCATTCAATGCTCCATAAAATAATTAAACGTACTAATAATTCATAAATAATTATCTAAATAATTATTTATTGCTTTTCTTCAATAACAAGAATCGCTCTTAAGACCAATCCTTGTTCTGAAAAGTTGGGCTCACCTTGATAAAGTGCCGTTTCATTATCTAATTGTGTTTTAAATAAAAGCGTGCCTTCATCAAGTCTTAAATCTACGGAGGAACCAGGTGCAATCATTGGATCATAAGTTCCCTTTCCTCTAATATCACTTAAATTCCCTTTTGCACTCTCAGACAATCCAGTGCTGGCAACTCGTTCAAATTTACCGTTATCGAGTTTTTTATGGAGTTCCCAAACAATATTATTTTTAAACTCCTCACTGACATCAAGATCATTCTTATCACCGTTAAATTGCGTAGTAGGTGCTTTCATCACTTTTGCTCTGTACTGACTATTGACTAGAACTTTTGTGCCAAACTCATCAACACGCTGACCATTTTTATCCAAGATAAAGATGAGATAGTCCTCTCCATTGCCTTGAACGATACTACTGCCTATATGAGGATGTTCTCCCATGTTATCGTCTGAAATTACAGGTTGATTAGGATCTATTTTATTATTCGTATCTACAGGATAACGTTGCCCGCTCAGTTTTGATATGTCTAATACGTCTAGATAATCACCGACCCTAGGCATCCCTGTTTGTGCAATTGGGGTAATTCTAAACACAATTTTTTTACCTAAATCATCAGGTGCAACGGTATACCCAATACCTAAATCATTGTGTTTAATTCCGCTCAAAACAGGAGTTAAACCATCTAAATCATTCACTGATTGAGCTGGATCAATCACGAACCATTCAACTTTTAATGCCATTTCTTCTTCATTGGATATATCTTTATCCCAATCTTCAAATTGAAAACTTCCCTTAAAATAAGCATTAGGGTATTTCGCTTTAATCGCTTCACTTACATGCACTGGTACATAAAGGGTATCACCCACTTGAGGATCTGTTTTATTACCATCCTCTTGTTCAAATGGGATCCCTAAAGCCCCTCCAAGATTATCTTTAGCTTTGACAATGACCACCCCTAAAGATTCTATAATAGGCTTATGACCGTATATTTGATTTGAATAATCTGACTCAAAATAGTTATTGGCATGAACATTGATGAACCAAGCACTGTTGAGTAAAATTCCAACTGCAAAAAAGTATCTTAAAATACAAGGTTTCATGATTTATCCTAAAAGTCTTTACTATTTTATTCCTATTTTTCTAAAAAAAAGGCGTAATTAAAGCAATGCCTTATAACGTTGTTCCATTTTGACTATTCAACACAAGTAACTCATTGTTGGTCATCTAAGGAAAAACTCACAGTCATAAGGGCCCCTTGTTCAGAACCTTCTAAGGTTGTTGAAGTTAATGCATTTTCATTCGTATCTTGTAATTGCAGCCAAGCATACTTGACATAGGTCACTCCTCCTTGGTCAATAGTTTCTCTTCCAAAGCGTTCAGAGTTTTCTTCGCTATTGACGGGAATATCATAAACATTTAAACAACTTGCACTTAAGTTACTTTGATGATCGGGGTTATTCCATTTTCCTTGCAGGCAACTTTCATTTATTGGGTAATATAAATGCCAAGTAAATGGACTTTGATTGTATTCATCCAAAGTCAGAAGTCGTGTTTTTCCTTCTAAAGATTGGATATTTACTTCTGCTAAATAAGCCCTTGAGCTAAATAATTTAGGTTTATTTTCTAAGTTTTCGGCAATACTTAGGTGAGGATCAGACTTATTTGCTAATATATTTTTATCTGGATTATCTTCAGGATAAATTTTAACCGTAATTATTTGATTGTTTTGACTACAATTATTTGTATTACCTTCCTTAATTTCAGTGCCTAAAGACGTAATAAAGCTTCTTTTCTCTAATAGCTTTTGCGATAATCCAGGAAACGTAAATTCACCTCTGACCAGATCTTGCATAAACCATTGAGGAGAATACTCAAGTGACATATCACCAGAATCACTTCCTGGCTCTAAGAATTTTCCTTTAGATAAGTCATCTACGAAGACAGGATCGTCGTATTTCAGGGTAAATGGCATACTGCCAATCATAGTCCAAGGAGTTATTTGATAGACCACTTTCATACCAACGGTAGAAATTTTTACACCATCAACATTCAAGGTAGGTGGAATTTCTAATACAACTTTATTACTCGAAATAGAAATTTCAGGATGTTCAGTCGTGACCCAGATAATGTCATCGTAACCGCCATTTTTAGGTAAAAAGCCAAAAAGAATTTTGTCGCTTGTCTTATAATGAATATAAGTAAATGTTTTATCTTCTGAAAGGGCATTCATTTCCGTTTTTGATGCATCCCAATCCCCGTCAATATCAATAACTTGATAGTTTACCGAAACTCGAGAACAGGTCTCTAATTGTCCTTGTGAATTATCAACCATGGCTATCGTCCTTATTCCAGGAGATGTTCCTAAAAGCGGCTTAGAAGCAGTGGAAACTACTGAAGAAACCTCACCACTTAAATCAAATGCCCCTTGTTTTTCTAGAGCATTCACATCAGTATCTGGGAATAAATATCTATACTTAGGATCGACTTTCAGTTGTATATTATTAGGTTCATTGGAGTCAGATGCATAAAGCTGTGCACTGAACAAAATTGAACTTGTTGCCATAATAACCGCAATGTGCTTACTTAAAATATTTTTTTTATTTTCCTCTCTCATTATCTGTTTCATTTATTGAACCTCATTCCATAACAGTGCTTTTTTGTTGCCATCTTCCCCATAACCACTATATTCTAGTGGGGCTATAGCCTCAGTTGGTGGTTCACAGAGGAGCTTTTTCGATCCATTTAAATTAAATGCCGTCAGATCGAACTGCACAGCGAGCCTTAATCCTTGCTCATTAATAATTTTAGTTTTCCTCTCTGTTTTTTGATTATCTAGCGCTAATAATTCATTAAACGCAATTTCATTGAAAAAATAGTTATTGCTTTGAGTGTGGAATACAGATGCCCCCCTGCAACCTTCTAAAGCTCGGTAATACCGATTTTCATCATCTAAATGAACAATCGCTTTATTTTTTATTGCACTCACTTCACTTTGAGTCACAGGATCCCAATATAGCCAAACAATACTGTCGTAATATAAAGGAGTAATTTCCCTCATCATATCTGGTTGATTTAAAGGATCCTTACGACTAAAAATCTTAACTTCATATTGCTTATTGGGAAGGATGTTTTCCAATGCATTTTCAAAAGCAGCGCCATTAATCAGTCCGCTTTGTGAAATGACTTTTTCAGTCTGGTACTCTTTGAGCTCAATTAAGATATTTTGAGGATCGACACCTATTCTCATTAAAGGATTATCGCTATAAGTGAACGTTAATAGTTGCTGAGCATTAACCGCTTTGCCTAGTGTAGAAATAATCGCAAAATCTAAACTTTTCGTTCCACCTAAATCTCCGATGAATTGTTTATCTGCAATCACATAAATTTTTAATTGTGAAGGCGTATTGATATCGCGTATCGTATAAAATTTGACTTCATCTTGAATTTTGTCTATCGATTGAAACTCAATATCCCCAACATGTTTCCACAGTAGTTCGACACTATTGAGCTCGCTGATATCAACAGGTTCTCCTTTATCATTGATTGCGGTGAATAGCATTTCAATTTTATGACTATCTGAAATTTTATTAATAATCTCAATCTGATGGGGAATATTAAAGTCATAATCACTGAATTTGACTGCCTCAGCATTAAAACGCCCCTCTAGTATAGATTGAGATTCATTCATTTTACTTTTGACTAGATGAGCTTTAGAGATGGCCTGATGTCCCCTATCCGTGGTCACTTTTAAGCGTACAAACACGTCCTCATTCCCTATGTAGAAGTAAAGTCTAGAGCTATTTGACTCATTTAATTTTTTTTGTAATTCTGGTAAACGCTGCCCATCACGCTTAGTGATCAGCCATTCATAGTTTGAAATAGCTGCACGTGATGATATATTTGAATCTATCATCACCTCACTGCCAGCAACCGCAGAATCGGGGCCAGATATTGCGACTGAAAAATCTTCTTTTTTGTATTCAAAAACAATGTCATAATTTCTATCAACCATATCATAGCGACTGCCTTTTAAGCTTCTAGCAAGTCTAACATTGTCTGGATTTAGCTGTTCTTCAATTGGGGTGCCTAGTTGGACCTGTAAGCCTAAGTCAACTTTAGTTTCTTTTTGTCCCGCCTTACCGACTTTATGAGTTACAGTCGATTTAACCAAGGGGACTGGCATATAATCGACTCCAAGAGACAATCCATATGGATCTTTCTGTCTCTTATCGATTCCAAATAAAGCGACTTCATCCCCAAAGTATTGTTCATACATCAAAGAGCCTCCTAACTGAGGATAGTCAGGGAGGTAGCTTTTAGCTCTTAAATCAAAGCCTTTAGCTGGTCTTTCATCGAAAATTAGCGCCTCATGGTTTTTCATAATAGAGGATTCTTTCCAATTAGACAGAGGCATATAAGTATTAGCAGCGAATTTAAGTGAATCGGTCCAATATTCAGCACCTAAGCCTAAACGTGTATTAACGCCGGTAAAATCGTGATCAATAAACGTATTAACACCTGTTATATAGTCTGGGGTTTCGTATCGATAGCCGAGACCAAAGTTACCGATTGTTCTCGCATCTTTTCCTGAGTCCTGATCATGTACACCTATCTGGCTAAAAAGTAGATGTTCATTTTCATCGATTAGAGGAGAAAGTAATCTTAATTCGGGTTTGTTTAATTTACCTTTCTCATCTATGGAAAGGCTAATTTCTGCTTTTCCGAACTTTCCTAAAAATGCTTGAGCATTTTGGGTCAATTCCTGATTGACTTCGCTGGTTAATTTATTGATGCTTTGTTGTTTAATTTTTTCAGTCAGCTTTTTACCTGTGTAATTTCTCCAGTCCTCTTCTGCAGAAAACTTAGCAACATTAGCCAAATTTTCTTCCGTTTCACCGGAAATTAGATGAGATCCTGGCACGAATTCCAATAATTCGTTATGTGATTCTGGGGGGGTATTTGATGATGCCATTAATTCAGGTAATATCGTTGACGTTTCATCGGTCTGGCCAGTACTCCTTTTCATTTCTATAATGCTTTTAGCAATACTAGGCAAAACGACGACATCTCCCTCGTATAAAAGGCTGTTTGTATTTAATTTAGGATTTAATTTGATGAGTTCATTGACATCAATTTCTTCTGCAAGAGCTAATTGATAAACTGACATTTGCTCATTTATCACGTGTTGCTGATCAGATGTATTGATTTGCTCAGAAGCATTCGTTAAGTTTGCATATGCAATATGTGTAGTTGTAATAAATAGAATAAATAAAAGCTTATTTATTCTATTTTTTTTAAGGAATATTTTAGCCACTTTAAATCCCTAATCGTCCATGAAAAGATAAAAATTAAATATATACCTAACAGGTAATTATTTAACTATAATTAAAAATGAAAAGTTATTCCATTCAACTAATCATTTAATACTATTATAGTAAAAAACAAGTTAAATGAAAGTGTAAAACTAAATATTTACAATTATAATTATCTCATGCCACCCATTAAATAAATTAATTAACAAATAAATATATAAATTAATAAAAACTATATATCAGCAATAAATTCAACAATAGATAGCAAGTTGCATACACTTCAACATCTCTAAAACTTAAAATAAAATAAAATTATAAACAGTTACAAAGCTGAATTTTATATTAACAAAATACAATGGAATTAATTTTCAATTAAACATAACAATGAGCATTTTTTCGCTTAAAATAGATAAATGGCAAAAGTATTTAATAGCATTCCTGCAATTAGAAGTAATATATAAATCTAGAAATTATCGTATTAACATTCCACTTTGATGGAGTAAATACAGACAACTAATACTGAACTAACTTTTGTCAATCAATATAACTTTATACTTGAATTGAATTTATTTCCCATTTAAATAAATTCAATGTTTTAGGCAGGGAGGATCAACATGGGTGATCAAACTTATTATCCGGAATTAGATCATTATAATTGGCCATTAACAACTTTTTGACATAAACTCTAAACCGTTCAGATCATTAAACATCAATTAACACTAAAATGCACATTACCTATATCATAAATAATTTAAATTATTGAATAAGATAGATTAAATAACCAATTAAATCCAATCAATGATCAAGTTTTATGATTGCATAAAATTACAAAAATTCGTTCACTCCTCTACTAGATACTGACACACAAATATTTTTTAAAAGCTTAATAGGACTATGATTTAAGTTGTATATTAGCTTATTGTTAATATGTTTATTTTAGTGATATAAAAAAACCACTACTCGCTAAGATTCAAAAGTAGTGGTTCTTTAACATAAACTGAACATTTATTAGTAAAAATACTAAGGGAGTTACTTAGGATGTTACTCTCTTATTATAACTAATGATTTACCTCGGCCTCTCGCATCAGACACCGCATGTACTTGTCCATTACGCGATAATATGGCTTGAATGTCTCCCATATTCCAACCTTGATCTTCTAACTGATAACCCATAGCAGCTAAGCCCTTCGCTTGTTGGTCATCAATAGGCGCATAAGCATCATAAAAAATGGTATCTTTCGGTAATAACTGGTGATGAACACGCTGAGCATTGACCGCTTTATCAAGTGGCATTTCAAAAACAAACACATTACTAAGCACTTGAAAAACAGAAGTTATTATTCTTGAACCACCAGGGGTACCAACAACTAACGCAACTTCACCATTATCTACAACAATCGTTGGCGTCATCGAGGATAACATACGTTTTTGTGGAGCTATTGCATTTGCATCTCCTCCTACAACGCCATATATATTCATTACGCCAGGTTTAGCACTAAAATCATCCATCTCATTATTCAGAAGAAAACCAGCACCTTCAACGACAACGCCATTACCGAAATCATAATTTAGGGTATAAGTATTACTTACTGCATTCCCCTCAAAATCAAGTATGGAAAAGTGGGTAGTTTGATGATTTTCAAGACCTGGTTTGATCTCTTCAGTCTCTGATATTTTATCAAAATTCACTTCACCAGCTCTTTTTTGAATATAACTCTCATCTATAAGCTTTTCAACTGGCACTTGATAAAAATCAGGATCCCCTAAGTACTCAGCTCTGTCAGCATAGACCCTTTTTTCTAATTCAGCCATAAAATGAATATGTGGAACCGAATTTAACGAATAGTTTTTTATCTTATTAATGTGTTGCTCTTGCATCATTAGTAATTGGGCTAAAGCTATTCCACCAGAGCTTGGAGGTGGAGCAGTAAGAACCTCTTTTCCTCTCCATGTAAAGTTTATGGGGGTGCGCCATTTCACCTCATAAGCATCGAGATCTTCTTTAGTAATAATTCCACCATCCCTTTGCATTTGTTCTATTAATAGCTCAGCTGTATGCCCCCTATAGAATTCATCTGCACCATTTTTTGCAATTCTCTGTAACGTTTGGGCTAATTCTGGTTGTTTAAAAATAAGACCTGATTGCAAGCCACTGAAATGTTGTTCAAAATTGGTTTTACCTGCAAAAGATTCGCGCGCTGCATCCCCATATAAAGATAGTTGGTTTCCAACAACAAAACCATGCTCTGCATAAGCTATAGCAGGAGATACTAAATCTTCCCATGGTAATACGCCAAATTTTTGATGCGCTTCCCATAAACCTAGTACTGTGCCTGGTACTCCTGCTGCTTTAATACCGACAAGGCTCATATTTTCAATTACTTCACCAGAGTCATCTAAATACATATTTGCTGTTGCCGCGATTGGAGCGACTTCTCTATAGTCTAAAAAATAGGGTTCACCTTTAAAGTAAATCAGCATAAAACCGCCACCTCCAATATTGCCTGCTTCAGGGTAAGTGACAGCAAGAGTAAAAGCGGTTGCTACAGCGGCATCTACTGCATTTCCTCCCTTAAGTAAAACTTCTTGAGCTACTTTACTTGCATAAGCATCTGCCGAAGCTACTGCGGCTGGAGATTGAGCCATTGTAGGTAAGGCTACCGCAGTAGTAATACTGATTAGCATGCCAAATTTTGCCCATTTATAAAATTTTCTCATACATCCCTCATTGTGCTAATTTAATTTTTTACCATAAATCCCACCTCATTAAAACTTATGAGCTCTTAAACTTAAAAAGTTTAAGATAAAGCCTCAATCACAATATCCTAATGAAAAAAAGTATGGTGAAATACGGTTAGGAAGTAAAATACCTTGCCATTATGTATTGAGAAACCCTTTTTAAGAGCTTATCTAATCCAAAAACAAAGTACCTATTAAAATATAACAACAAAATGAGTATGAAAGGAGAATGCATTAGAGTCAATTCTTAACGTAATAGATAGAAAAGATTATCACTAATTTGTGATGAAAGTATACTTTTAGGAAGTAGAAATGCTAAAAAAAAGATAAAGAAATAAGTTAAATGTTATTCACACCATAAACATGGTGGTGGAGCTAGGCGGGATCGAACCGCCGACCTCTTGCATGCCATGCAAGCGCTCTCCCAGCTGAGCTATAACCCCAAAAATAAGAGTAACGAAGGAAAACATTTTTGGTGGAGCTAGGCGGGATCGAACCGCCGACCTCTTGCATGCCATGCAAGCGCTCTCCCAGCTGAGCTATAACCCCATCACCAAAAGTCTTACTATGATAGATAACCATGAGAAAAAAGTCAATTCTCTTTGAATCATGGTTATCTTTTAGCTGTAAATTTCAGCAAAAAACGGCACTTACGGAATAATTGTGAGTTGAATTCCTAATCCAAATCCTTGCTCAGAATAGTTAGGTCCAAGAATTTGAAGCTCTGCAGCAGCATCACTATTAACTTCTTGTGTTTTAAATGCGTACTTTTTAAAAGTTTCTCCACCAATAGTAACTGTACCTGCGTCATTATTAACTCGACTGTTCGGATCAGTCGCTTTATATGAAGCTTTAGGTTCACCCGAAGTCAAATCATAAACATACCAATTTAATGTTAATAACTCTCCAGGTGTAGGGTCACGATATGCTTCGGATAAATTGGTAAGGTTTTTCTTATCTCTAATACGAATCGTAGCATAGTAGTTATGATTAACTTTTAACTGTGAAGTTGCATCCAAAATTTTATTGGTTTCCTCATCGTAAATATTAACAATCCATTCATCACCCGGTACAACTCCGCCGCCGCCGTTAGGATTGTCGTTTTTAGGTGAACCACATAATTTTTCAATACATTTTTCGTCCATATCAGGTACCGCTGGTCCTGGATTGACGTGCTCAGGCTGTGAGAAAAATTTTCCTAAATCAAATACCTTAACTAATTTACCTGTGCTTGGTACTCCATTTTCAGTTTCTGGTAATATCCAAAAACCTATTCGATAACCAATTGCTGCTTCAGGGACAATAAGCACCTTACTATTTTTATTGTCGGCAGTATAATCAACAAACTGGGTATCAGTAATTTCTTTGACTTCCCTGATAGTTTCATCTGTCCAAAATTCAATAACTTCCCCTTCTTTATCGCTTTCATCTGCAAACTTATACCCAGGCTGCGCTTCTATAATAAACCAACGTAATTGGGTCAGCTTAGATGGCTCCATTGGTATATTTTGGATAATGGTGTTGCCGCTAGCAGCAAAGACATCAATATCTTTATCCCATATATCAAACAATGGACTCGGGGAAGTATCTTTATACTGGTATAAATGCGATGGCACTTGAATTTTAGCTCCAACCGCTATAGCTTTTGTTGCTTTCCCTTCACTTGTTATAACATTGCTGCTTTCAATAACCTCAGAGCCAATAGAACGAAAAAAGGGCATAAAACCAACGATTGGTTGCCCGACTTCTTTTTCAATCTTATTGAGTGCAAAGGTTTGTGTAGATGAAAAAGCAAACAAAAGAACTAAGCCAATTGAAATTATTTTAGTATATGGATTCATTGTTGGTAATGTCTCATTATGAAATAAATAGCTGTATACCTCTTTATTGGATCAGCGTTTTTTTGAAGTTCAACCTTCTTTATATTAAGTTGAATATTACCTCTTGAATAGGCTAGACGATTTTATATCGCTACAGAGTAATACTTACGCAAATAAGGGCATTTTTGAAATAACAAATGCCCTTACTATACATTATACTTCGATTAAAAATTTTAATTTAGGTATACTTTAATTAATCCTTTTTGTTAAAACCGCCCAAATAAGCTGATTTTAACTGTTTAATCTAAGAACCTAATATTATTATTGCAATTTAAAATTACTCCGCAACATCAGGTGTTGAAGGTGTTGAAGGAGTCAACTCGTAAAGTTCATCATCAGCAACTAAGATAGCTTTTAATGTTAAACCTTGCTCAGATCCTTCTTCACTGTCTTTAATTAATGCTTCATCATTACTAAGCTGCGTTTTAAAGGTTAATGTACCATTTAATAGACGTGTATTGATGTCAGTGTCAGTTGGGTTGAGTACTGTGAATGTTGCATCTTCTTTTAATTCTGCTAATTCAGTAGTATCACCAAATGCAGCATCTGATATACCAGTATTAACTACTAAAGTGTCACCTTCATATAACTGCCAAACAATATTGTTTTGCAATTCAGCTGATTCTGCAGGGGTTAAGTCTCTATATTGTGCTTTATCATTTACTAAATCAAGCGTTCCATCTGTCTTTTGCATGATCTTCTCAATTTTAACACTATATTCACTATTTACATAAGGGATTTTAGCTGTTGCATCATTCCTCATAACTTCCCCAGCCTTGTTGACTATCACAACACGATATTTAGCATATGGATTTTGTACGATACCACCGCCACCTATATTTGGATTATCTACTTTTGGCAGTTCATTATTTGGTATATTCGTAGGTGGTGTTTCTGGATCAGGTACTCCTGGCTGTTCAGGAACTTCAGGGTACTCTTGCCCTCCTAATAAAGAAACATCTAGTACATCAAGAGGAACACCAACATTTGGAATACCTCTTACTGTCACAGGAGTCACCCTAAAACCAATTTTTTTACCGGCATCTGTTGGTTGAACTTCATAAGGCACACCGAAATCAGAAGCTGTTACTTCTCTAGCCACAACGGTTCCTTGTTCTAAACTTGTGGCATTTTTGGGCATAGCGTACCATTCTACAAGCACATCCATTGATTTAGCACCAACTTTTGGTGTTAAAGAAGACTGTATCTGATATTTGCCGCCTTCATATGCTTCATCATTATCTAGATCTTTAAATTCAAATATACCAGCATCTTTTAAGGCATCTTTATATTGTTCACGTGTAGCTTGCAAAATACCAACCGGGACGTAAAGTGTATCCCCTACTTCAACTACAGTTTTCACATCGCTATTAGACTTTGCAGCATACGGAATTGTTTGGTTTTTTTTAGTAATCGCCGCACCAATCGATGGAATAATCGGCTGAAAACCATTGATTTGTTTTGTTTTTTCAGACTCAAATGGTTTAATAGCCGCGTAAGTCGTAGTTCCAAAAAGTGCAGAGCTCAGAGCTATAGCAACTAGTGTACGCTTTAAAAATTGATTTTTGTTTAGGTTTCTCATATTTTTCCTTTAATAATGGATAAGAGTGAATTACTTTGTTTTGCTGTTAATTAGTGGAATTTATTAATTTTTAAATTAAATACTGGCTAAAATTTCATTCTAATGAACTTTTTGGAACTTACTTACTATATATTACTAAATTAAACATATACTTTCAGTCATTTTTGGTAGTATTATGTAATCTAAATCATTCAATATGTAAATTAATGTTATTATTGATGACAGATTTAAGATTCATGCGCAAAACTTACCGATAAAATAGCCCCCTGCTCTGAACCTTCTTCACTTTTATTTTTTAATAGGTCATCTTGGTTTACTTTTTGTAAATCAATCCAAGCATAATCAAGTACATCAATACCATCCTCTTTAACAAACACAGCGCCAAATCGAGTCTGATCAAATTCTTCGGTTGCAATATTGAAAGCTTCTTTTGATAAACATCCCTCAATCTTCGCATTTTCATCAGAAACAGAACAATTACCCGAATCAGTCGTGTAATAGACATTCCAAGTAAACGGATTCTGAATATTTTCAAATTCTTTACGGGTTAATTTTCTTTTATTGCCATTTTTATCTTTGACTCTGATTTCTGCTTGATAACGATTTTTAACAAAAATAGTCGGTCTGCCACTCCAAGCACCAGGCTGAATCACATTGACTTTTTTAGGGTCGGCAGCTTCATAAATTTCAACTTCCACCGTTTTTTCTTGGACCAAACAGTCATTTGGGTCGCCTGACTTAATCACATTATTTAAAATAAAACTTCTATTCTCAATGACGTCTGGATTCGGTAGTCCTGGAAACGTTAAATAATGTTGATTATTTAACTTCGTTTGGGTATCGACTTCGATATCTTTAACATCATTAAGAATTTGATTAGAGGTAATATAGGTCGCGTTAGCGCCGCTCGCCTCTCCTGGCATTAAAAATTTACCTTGCGTCAAATCATCTACGACAACATAATCATAAGCAGCAGGATAAAAAGGATTACTGCCTATCATTGTATGAGGAATAAGTTGATAAATTATAGAAGATCCAATAGTCGAATACTCTGTTCCATCCACATTTATTGTTTCTGGAATTTTTAATTCTAATTTATCATTACTGATTAAACTTATGAACTCAGTGCCCACCAATGGAACTATAATTTCACCATAACCAGTTTGTAATTTAATACTCCACTCAATAGTATCACTTGTTTTATTGTGAATATAAGTCCCCCCTTCCCCATCAGGCACGTTATCATAAGTTTTATCAGAATCCCAATCACCATCAATATCAATAATTTGATAATTGATGGTGACGGTAGAGCATGCTCTAAGCTCACCAAGATCGTTATTCACCGTCGCAATTGTTCTGACACCTGGTGAGGTCCCTATCATACTTTTAGTTGCAACAGAAACAAATGTGGACGTTTCGTTAGATAAATCAAAGACACCTTGCTGATATTTATTTAATATATCTGCAGGCAGTTTATCTTGATAACGTTCTATTACTTTTAACTGAAAATTATCAGGTTCATCAGCAAAAACATAGTAAGAACTGCCTGCCCCCCATACCAGAGCGATTACTGCAAATACTTTATTTCGCTTCAAACGCATTTTTGCTAGCATGATGATTTAATCCTTTATTATTCTGCACTGCTCCAAGAGACAGCTTTGGGAATTACTTTATCTCCTGAGGTATTACTCACATAACCTGCATAGTCAGTTTCTGATTCATATTTTTGGTCAGGAATACACTCTTTAATTACCGGGTTAGCTTCATTAATCGCTGTAAAATCAAATTGCACGGCCAAACGCAACCCTTGCTCAGTAACGATTCTTTTTTCTTCAGCTTGGCTGTTGTTAATATCTAATATTTCACCCCACCCCAATTCATTAAATACATAATTATTTGTTTGAGTGAAGAAAATAGGCGACGAACGGCACTCTTCTAAAGCACGATATCTGCGTAATTCATTCCCTAGTTTTAATTCAGCTAAATTATTAATCGCCGTTACTTCAGTACTCGTATAAGGATCCCAATATAACCAGACCATACTTTTTACAAAATACTCTGTAACATCAACCCAATCTTTTACTCCATTGCCCGTGTCTTTAAATGTTTTAATCATTGCACGATACTTCGTGTTTGGTTTAATATCTCGAGTCGTAGTATTTATTGCAACTCCATTTCTAAGTCCACTTTCAGAGACGACATCCTCAAGCGTAGAGTAAGTATTGCCTCCATTAGGCAATGCAATAATCTGAATTTTCATATTTTGCAAATCGATGCCTAGCTCTTCCAATTTATCGTCCTTTCGGCTAAATTCGATAACTGCATTTGCACTAATTTCTGGATTTACTGTGGAAATCACAACAATTTCTACGGCACGAGTTCCGCTAGTTGGGATCAAACTAATATCTCCAATCGCAATAATTTTAAGTTTAGAATCATCATCACCAGGTTGAACGAAGAATTTAACTGGATCATTGTCTTCAATTTCCTTAAATTTTTCTTCGCCTCTTATTCTCCATTTAATTTCGGTGGAATTAATTTCACTGACATTAAATGGCTTACCTTCTGAGTCAATCGCTGTAAATATCGATACTGCTTTATTTTTCATATCTAAAGACTCTAATTCACTTACAGCATCTACAGACGATAGAAAATCCAACTCGCTAAAATCAATAACCTCTGCAAATGAGCTCGTTAACGTGGAGGTTGTGTTAGATGATTTGTATTTCACCACATGTACTTTAGATATCGCTGTAAAACCTCTTTCAGTTGTCACTTTTACAGTAATGTGTAAATCTTGGATTCCCATATCAAATGTGATATTGGGTGTATTTTGTTTTCCCAAAAATGCACTCATCCCTGTTGTGTTACTTAAATCATTTCCAAACTCATCTTTAACAAACCATTCATAGCTGATAATCGGGGAGCGAGAGCTCACTATAGCATTTACAGTCACCAACTCACCTTTACTCGCTTCATTAGTACCGTTTATTTCTAAACTAAAATCTTCTTTTTGATATTCAAAAACAATATCATAGTTTCTATCGACCATATCATAACGGCTACCTTTTAAACTTCTTGCTACAGCAACATTATCAGGATTAAGTTGCTCTTCTAGCGGTGTCCCTAATTGCAGATTTAAAGATAAGTCTAGTTTAGTATCATCTATACCTGATTTCCCCATTTTATGTGTGAGTTCAGTTTTGACTAAAGGGACAGGCATATAGTCAACACCGACACTCAAGCTATAAGGATCTTTTTGTCTATTTTCCATACCAAATAAATCAACATCGTCCCCAAAATATTGCTCAAATACTAAACTACCTCCTAACTGTGGATAGTTAGGTAAATACGCCTGTGCTCGCACATCAAATCCCTTAGCTGGCCTTTCATCATAGATGAGTTGCTCGTAACTTTTCATGACTTCAGACTCTTTCCAATTCGATAAAGGTGAGTAGGTATTGGCCGCTAATTTAAAGTTGTCTGTCCAATATTCAGCGCCTAAACCTAGACGTGTATTATTTCCAGTAAAATCATGATCGATAAAAGCATTTGCACCAGCTAACCAATCAGTTGATTCATAACGGTAACCTAATCCAAAATTACCAATTAAACGGGCATTATCTCCTGAACCTTGTTCATGTACTCCTGCTTGCGAAAAAATTAAAGATTCACTTTCATCGTAAAGAGGCGAAAGTAACTGCACATCATAACTGGATAATTTACCTTCTTTATCTAAAGATATATTCACCTGAGCTTTACCGAAACGACCTAAAAAATCAGACGCTTTGGTATTGATTTGTTGATTTACACCACCAACGATAGTATTAATTGCCTTATTTTCTGCTTGCTGTTTGATGTCATCAACGATTTGTTCGGTATTAAGATTTTCCCACTCTTGGTTTCCAACAAACACAGCAGCATTAGCAAGATTCTCTTCTCCTGTTCCAGTAACGAGTTGACTACCCGGAATTGATGACACCGCAATGGCGCCTACCTGCACGATTTCTTCATTTTCTGACGCTAAAGAGGCGTGACCCAGCGCTGGCAAAGCGGTGATTTCTTCTTTATTTGGTATAGTTGTCTTAGTAATTTTTTTAGGTAAATTTAATTTTTTACCTGCATTAATAACATCATTTGCTTTTACTGTTGGATTAAGCGCCACGATATCATTAATATCTAATTGATGAGTTAAGGCAAACTGATAGAGTGTTATATCTTTGTCTAATACAACAGTTTCTACTACTTGTAATTCATGCTGAGTAGAGTCGTTGGTCTCTGCATTTGCATTAGCTACCAGGGATAATGAAAGTAATAGAATCAGCTGTAAGATGACATTTTTTAAAATATCATTTTTCATTCTTATTTTTCCTCTGGCTATTATAATTATAAGAATAACTAACTACTTAATGTAATTAATCATTAAAAATCCAATTATTTTAATTATTCATTTAAGTATTTAAGTATTTAAGTATTTAAGTATTTAAGTATTTTTTTACTGCTTAATTATTAATTACATCTATATTTATTACCTTATTTTTTCTTTCGTTTATTAGACAAATTATAGCCGTTACGTAGCAAAAAAAAACATATAAGTAACTAATTTACAATAAATTAACCCCATGCATTCTAATTTTACTATCGCTTACAATATGAAGCATTCTTGTGTTATAACACCTAAAGATCAGACAAAACCTTACAAATAGCGATTTTCTTTTTTAGTGATATTTGGTTTAAGCCTCTATATGATTCTATTTTAGGTATGAATAAGTCTGATTTAGCATGAACTTTTTTAGATTGGCTATCTGGTATAAAATGTAAGTAAACAAAGTAAAGAACATTTAGTGTGTGCTGGAGTTTTGAATATATTGGTTTTAAATGCATAACATAAATAGTTGAGTTATTTAATTAGATTATTTGTTAAAGTATAAACCTCGCAAATCATGTCTAAATGTAAAACCTATTGAAAAAAAAGAAATAATGAAGCATTAATAAATAATGTGTCATGAAACTTTGTTATTTTTAAGAGGTTTTCTTTAAGATAGCAATTAAACTCTTCAGAAGTGCTTTTAACCTCATTCATATAACTGAATGATCCTCTCTTCTCATTTCACATGAGAACTTACGCAAAGCCATTAAGGCTTTTTTAGACAACAAGTATTGACATATCAAAAAACAACTGATATAAAGATTACAAGATTATGTAACTTTTTTTATTTTACTCAATTTGGATTACTATGACTAACTTCACTTTGCTCCTGAATCTTCTGCTACTCGTAACTAGTTTACGCGGTGATTCTATGGAGCAAAGATTTTTTATCTAATCCTATAGAGTAAAAAAAACCGCGCAAATGCGCGGTTTTTTTTTGGCTAAATCACTGTCGAATTGAATAACAGCGTTAATGTTTAAATACACAGACTTTAGGATATAACTATTTAACCACACAGATCACTAAAAGGATATATATTATGATAAGTAATCCAGCAACTAAATATCGTCAATTCCCTGTAATTGCTTTATCTGATAGGCAGTGGCCTAACAAAGTGATTGATAGAGCACCGCGCTTTTTAAGTTCAGATCTTCGTGATGGTAACCAAGCACTCATTGAACCCATGAGCATTGAAAAGAAATTGAGGATGTTCGATCTTTTGGTTGAATGCGGTTTTAAAGAGATTGAAATTGCTTTCCCTTCTGCATCAGAAACTGAATTTAAGTTCGTTAGAAGATTAATAGAAGAAAATCGCGTGCCTGATGATGTTGTTTTACAAGTGTTAACGCAAGCTAGAGAAGACTTAATAGTCAGAACATTTGAGTCTTTAAAGGGCTGTAAACAAGCGATTGTTCATGTTTATAACGCAACCTCCCCTGTATTTCGTCAAGTGGTATTTAATAAATCAAAAGAAGAAATTAAAGCATTGGCTGTCCACGGAGCTACGCTCATAAAAGAAGAAGCAAAAAAATACCCAGAAACAGACTGGTCATTTCAGTACTCTCCTGAAATATTTTCAGACACTGAACTAGATTTTGCCATAGAAGTATGTGAAGCGGTTTGTGATGTATGGCAACCTAGCCCACAGAAAAAAGTCATCTTAAACTTACCTGCGACTGTTGAAATGTCAACTCCGAATGTCTATGCAGATCAAATCGAGTACTTTTGCCGCCACATTTCAAGAAGAGAAAGTGTTGTCATCAGTATTCATGTCCATAACGACCGAGGATGTGCTGTTGCAGCGACTGAACTGGCTATTATGGCTGGCGGAGATAGGGTTGAAGGTTGTCTATTTGGGCATGGAGAACGAACCGGCAATGTGGATTTAATTACTATTGCTCTTAATTTGTATACCCAGGGTATCGATCCGACACTAGACTTTACTAAAATGAATAAAATTGTTCGTGAAGTTGAGCATTGCACTCAGTTGCCAGTTCATCCAAGACACCCTTACGCTGGTGAATTGGTATTCACCGCATTTTCTGGTTCCCATCAAGATGCCATTAAAAAGGGATTATCACAACGCAAAAAAGATATCGAATCCAATAATGGTGCATACTGGCAGGTACCCTATTTGCCTATCGATCCAATAGATTTAGACAGATCGTACGAAGCTGTCATTAGAGTAAATAGCCAATCAGGTAAAGGTGGCGTAGCCTACTTACTAGAACAAGACCATGGTATTGAAATGCCTAGACGTCTGCAAATAGAATTTAGCCGCATTGCACAAAAAGAGGCCGATACTACGGGCAAAGAGTTAACCTCTGGCGTATTATACAGCATTTTTGAAGCAGCCTATTTCAATGCGCCTAAACATGTTGAATTGCTTCAACATAAAATGTTAGGTGAAGATGATGAAGGTAATACAACCATTCATGCGATTTTTAAAACAAATAATCAAACGATTGAGGTAGAAACGACAGGTAATGGACCTATTGCTGCGTTTGTTAAAGCGATAAATCAATCTTTAAATTTAGATATTGATGTTGTTGACTATAATGAACATGCAAGAAGCCAAGGGGCACAAGCTAGTGCGGTTTCTTATATAGAAATGCAGGTAGGTAATCGAACATTATTTGGCGCAGGCACGCATGTAAATAGCTCTAAGTCTTCCTACTTAGCTATTATGAGTGCACTCAATAGAGCAATTGATAAAAACTGGATAAGCTTAAATCACTAGTCACTAAGTCACCAGTAAAATATATAAAAAAATCAATATTTTTCCTTTTTTGGACTTACCTACAACTGGATGTATTTTACTGGGTTGTATCTATTGCTTTATACTTAATGATTTTTATTTTAATGACTTTTAACCTAGCTTTTTATTTGATAATTTTTTAATATAGATTAATTATCCACGTATTTTTTTACTCAGAGGATTAAATGATGCAATTAATAGTTTCGGCTCTCTCCCCTTTTGCACGTAAATGTGTTATCACAGCACACCATGTGGGTATTATTGAGAAAATTTCATTAGAAAGCTCACTAGCTCACCCAATTGACAGAAATCAATCAATTGTTGAAAAAAACCCACTGGGGCAAATTCCGACCTTAACCTTGGATAATGGCCAAGTTTTACATGATAGTCGTGTTATCTGTGAGTATTTTAACCACCTAGGGCAAGCCAAACTATTTGGAGATGATTCTCACCCCTCTTTTAAGTGGGAAATATTAACTGATGCCTCGCTCGCTGATGGAATAACGGATGCAACGATATTAGTTCGCTATGAGCAAGCAGTTAGACCTCAACAATATCAGTGGAATGAGTGGGTTACAGGTCAACTAGAAAAAGTTCACAAAGGACTAAGTGCTTTTGATTCAAAAGCAAACTCATTAATGAAGCGTTTTGATATAGGCACCATCAGCTTGATTTGTGCATTAGATTACTTATCTATTAGACTCCCTGAGCTTGACTGGGTAAGCAAATACCCTAATCTGGCAAATTGGTATAATAAGCATAATGACGAACATGTCTCAATTGCTAAAACAAAACCTAACGCACCGTAGACAGGAACTTTTAATTGTTTTTTAGCGTTACTTGTATAGCAATATATTTAACTGAATTTAAAATTAAGGCTAATGCTTACGTCTTAGTTTTTGACTGTTCCAATTAATTAATAAATAAATGTAGAATTAAAATTATCGAGTTTAAAAAGCACTTAAAGCACCTTTAGAACTAACTATAGCAGTATTATAAAGCTTTAATGCCATAACGATTTAAAAAAATCAATACAAAACTCAAATTAGAACGACAATATTATAAAAGCAAAAGGATAAATGATGACACAACATAAAATTGCAGTATTAGCAGGAGATGGTATCGGCCCTGAAGTAATGGCGGAAGCGTTAAAGGTACTTGATGCGGTCAAATCACGCTTTAATTTAAATATCACTACGCAAGCGTATGACGTGGGCGGTATTGCCATTGACAACCACGGTTCTCCTTTGCCTCAATCAACTTTGGAGGGCTGCGAAGCTGCTGATGCAATTTTATTTGGTTCTGTCGGTGGTCCTAAATGGGAAAATCTGCCGCCAAATGAACAACCTGAACGTGGTGCGTTACTCCCGCTAAGAAAACACTTTAAATTATTTTGTAACCTGCGCCCTGCTCGACTTTATTCCGGCTTAGAGGCACATTGTCCGCTACGCCATGATATTGCCCTAAAAGGATTTGATATCCTTTGTGTTAGAGAACTTACCGGTGGTATCTATTTTGGTCAACCTAAAGGTCGTGATGGTAGTGGTCAAGATGAACGTGCTTTTGATACAGAGGTGTATCACCGTTTTGAAATAGAACGTATTGCCCATATTGCGTTTCAATCGGCAAAAAAACGCCAAAGCCGCGTGATATCTGTTGATAAAGCAAATGTGCTGCAAAGCTCTATATTATGGCGTGAAGTGGTTTCACAAATCGCTAAGCAGTATCCTGAGGTTGAGTTAAGTCATATGTATGTGGACAATGCAGCGATGCAATTAGTTAAAGCACCAAGTCAATTCGATGTCATGCTGTGCTCAAATCTTTTTGGTGATATCCTATCTGATGAGTGCGCCATGATAACGGGTTCTATGGGGCTACTTCCCTCGGCGAGTTTAAATGAAAGCCACTTCGGGTTATATGAACCTGCAGGTGGAAGTGCGCCAGATATCGCTGGGCAAAACATAGCAAATCCTGTAGCACAAATACTTTCATTGGCACTATTACTTCGCTATAGCCTTCACCTAGACGACGCTGCGAATGCTATAGAAAAAGCAGTCAATCGCACTTTAGAGGCGGGACATTTTACACGTGATTTAGCTGGTTCAGGTTTATCACTGAGCACAAGTGAAATGGGTGATAAAATTGTTGAAATGATTACAGCACACCACTAAAACTGAAAATTACAATATTAAAGATAACTCTAGCAATGACGAAGTTTTAAGTCTAATTAAATTCAAGATAAAGAAAGAGTTAAGCTCTTCTAATTGCAAATTAAATAAAAAAAACTACGCATAGCACCTAGCGTATAGAGAGGAAAAAATGGCAAAAACCTTATATCAAAAATTGTTTGATGCGCATGTTGTGCACGAAACACCAAATGAAACACCTATTTTGTATATTGATAGACATCTTGTGCATGAAGTCACATCCCCACAAGCTTTTGATGGCCTAAGAGCCATGAATAGAAAAGTTCGTCAACCATCAAAAACCTTTGCCACGATGGATCATAATGTTTCAACGCAAACAAAAGATATCAATGCAAGTGGTGACATGGCAAGAATACAGATGCAGGAGCTTATGAAAAACTGTCAAGAGTTTGGAATAAGTCTTTATGACATCAACCACCCTTTTCAAGGAATTGTGCACGTAATGGGTCCAGAACAAGGATTAACTTTGCCTGGTATGACAATTGTATGCGGTGACTCACACACTGCCACTCATGGTGCGTTTGGTGCTTTAGCCTTTGGTATTGGTACATCTGAAGTAGAACATGTGCTTGCCACTCAAACACTTAAGCAATCACGCACTAAGAGCATGAAAATTGAAGTAAAAGGAAACGTCGGCAAAGGCATTACGGCAAAAGATATCGTCCTTGCGATTATTGGTAAAACGGGCAGTGCTGGCGGTACAGGATACGTGGTTGAGTTTTGTGGTGAAGCAATTGAAGCACTTTCTATGGAAGGCCGTATGACCGTTTGCAACATGGCTATTGAAATGGGAGCTAAAGCAGGATTGATTGCACCGGATGACACGACATTCAATTACCTTAAGGGTCGTCAATACGCTCCTAAAGGCGAGTTATGGGATGAAGCAGTTAGTTATTGGCGCACATTAAAATCCGATGAAGGTGCTGTATTTGATAAGGTAGTAACACTTGACGCTAAAGACATTGCGCCACAGGTGACATGGGGTACCAATCCTGGTCAAGTTATCGCCATCAATCAAACGATTCCTTTGCCTGAATCCTTTTCCGATCCTGTCGAAAAAGCCTCAGCTGAAAAAGCGCTTAATTATATGGACTTAAAAGCAGGCATCAATTTAACCGATGTTAAAATTGATAAAGTATTTATCGGTTCTTGCACTAACTCAAGAATTGAAGACTTAAGAGCAGCAGCTGAAGTAGCCAAAGGCCGTAAAGTGGCAAGTCATGTTCAAGCCTTAGTAGTTCCAGGTTCTGGTCCAGTTAAAGCACAAGCTGAAGAAGAAGGTTTAGATAAAATTTTCATTGAAGCAGGATTTGAATGGCGTTTACCAGGATGCTCTATGTGTTTAGCTATGAATAATGACAGATTAAATCCTGGCGAACGCTGCGCTTCAACAAGCAACCGTAACTTTGAAGGGCGTCAAGGACGTGGTGGAAGAACACATTTAGTCAGTCCAGCAATGGCTGCAGCTGCTGCAGTATCTGGTCATTTTGTAGATGTCAGAACACTTTAATGTAAAATACCTATTAACAATTATACCGATAATATAGATTCGAGCCAATTGTCCAAACATGGCATTAAGCTTCATTCTTTAATGGTTTAATGCTAAACAATTAAAAGTCTTGAAATGAGTAACAGCTATAAAGCTACAAGGACTTTTTCATTACGCTATGACTCGAAATAAGATATAAGGAAAATCACATGACAAAATTCACAACACACACAGGTCTCGTAGCCCCTTTGGACGCTTCAAATGTAGATACTGATGCAATTATACCGAAGCAATTTTTGCAAAAAGTCACACGCACAGGATTTGGAAAACATCTTTTTCATGACTGGCGTTTTTTAGATGATGCGGGCACCCAGCCTAATCCAGAATTTGTTCTTAATTACCCAGAGTACAAGGGAGCCACAATCCTATTAGCTAGAGAAAACTTTGGTTGTGGTTCTTCAAGGGAGCACGCACCTTGGGCGCTTTCAGATTATGGTTTTAAAGTAATTATTGCACCAAGTTTTGCAGATATTTTTTATGGCAACTGCTTTAATAGTCAAATTTTGCCCGTAGTATTAACTGAAGATGAGATCAACGAACTTTTTACTTATGTTCAAAATAATAAAGGTGCAAACATCACCGTAGATTTAGAAAACCAGACAGTTACAGCAAACAATAAAAATTATAACTTTACTATCGATAACTTTAGAAAACATTGTATGATAAATGGACTAGACAGCATAGGGCTAACACTTCAGCATAAAACATCTATAGAAAAGTACGAAAATAATATACAGCGGTTTTATATAGTAGTATGATTTCCCTGTAGTCATTTTTAACTTATACTACTCAAAAACAGGAGACTATATTCTGACTATAATCCGCCCTATAAATAAGTAAGGTAAAGAGGCTTGATATTTCCAGTCAGACTGGAAAAATGAAAATGGTTTGCTCAGTCTTGTATGAATTAAGGACTACTAGATAAAAATTCAGTGGAGGCTAATGATTGTAGTACTGGTCAACTAATTTAGGACACTTTCTTAGAGGTTCCCCAAAATAATTGCTCTGATCTGTTTGGTGTCAGGCCACCGTTATAACTATGGGGTCTGAGACCACTGTAATACTTTACGATATAATTCACTATATCTTGATGAGCTGCCGTTAAATTATCATAGCCAAGCTTTGGTACCCATTCAGTTTTAAGGCTCCTAAAGAAACGCTCCATAGGGCTATTATCCCAACAGTTTCCTCGCCTTGATAGACTCTGCTTGATTTGATATTTCCAGAGCAACTGACGAAATTGCTTGTTTGTATTCTAGCTCGTTGTATTTCCAAGTTGGCAACACTGCTAAGGTTTCTCGCAACCATTTCTCTGGATCGATGCCATTTGCTCTTGCAGTGGCAAGTAGGTTCATGATATTTGTCATCAGCTGCGAAGCTGCAAATGAACCTGCTAATAGCCAATTTTTTCTACCTAAAGCAATAGGTCTGATGTTTATTTCGATATGATTATTATCGATAGGGACATTGCCATCGTTTAGGTAGACTTCTAAAGATTTCCAGCGATTAATGGCATGATTTAATGCTCTGGCAAAGAGTGTATTCGGTAATGTCTTGGATAAGGTCTTTATTAACCATTTTCTTAACTTTTTAAGAATCGGTTTAGCAAATTTCTTACGCACATGTTTCCTTTGTTCTGGTGTCACATGCTTCAGTTTATTCTCAATCTGATAGAGTTTAGGACTTTCATTGATAAAATATTGGGCTAATGGATACGGTGCGACTTTAACTATCTCTGCAAACTTACGGCGGACATGGGTAAAGCAACCTGCTTCAATAATCGATTCATATTTATCAAACAGGGCTTTATAGCCAGAGTAATCGTCCACGACAAGTTTACCCTTGAAGGTTTTTAATATATTTTGGGCGTGTTTACCCTCCCTATCAATTAGGATAGTTGTTAATAATTTTATAGTACACTATCATTAAATAATAGGAGATTTAAAAATATGGCTAACCCAAAATTTTCAGATGAATTTAAAATGAATGCAATTAAATTAGCTAATAACAGAGGAGACCGGTCCCTGAAAGATGTAGCCAAAGAACTCAATATCTGTCTTTCCGCACTATATTTTATAATTATTTCTCAGGTTAAAAATGGTCATTTTTTAACCTCCTTATATATTGACTCGTAGGGTTCTCCTAGCAGTCTAATGATATGTCTATGTTCTTCATCAATACCCTTGATATACACAGTTGTTTTGTCCACTATCAAACATTTA